>NZ_JNAA01000024.1:0-11780 GCF_000696055.1 Exiguobacterium sp. AB2 | reverse complement strand
GTGCGTGGATTGAAATTCGTGAACGGCGGGCTGAACAACATCGTGCCGGCATCGCACTCTTCGTGAGTGCGTGGATTGAAATACCTCACGCTTGATGTCGTGGATCGTGAGCCCGCATCGCACTCTTCGTGAGTGCGTGGATTGAAATTTTGACGCTTTGTCCGCCAACTGAGCCGTAGTTTATCGCACTCTTCGTGAGTGCGTGGATTGAAATCGCAACGTCGATAAGCAACACGATTTTACCTCAAAATCGCACTCTTCGTGAGTGCGTGGATTGAAATTTCGGCCGGCTGGCAACAGAACTTGAACGCGGTCATCGCACTCTTCGTGAGTGCGTGGATTGAAATGAGCGCAACACGGCGAACCTGTTGGTCCGTCCGAATCGCACTCTTCGTGAGTGCGTGGATTGAAATAGCAGCCCACGCAGTACAAGGAATCGATGACGTATCGCACTCTTCGTGAGTGCGTGGATTGAAATTTCGGTGGTGGCGGCAATAATTCGGCAGGCGGCATCGCACTCTTCGTGAGTGCGTGGATTGAAATTGAAAGCAGGTAAAGCGCTATTCACAGGACTCAAGGATCGCACTCTTCGTGAGTGCGTGGATTGAAATAGTGATGTACCACCGGCGTGGGAAACTTGTCATTATCGCACTCTTCGTGAGTGCGTGGATTGAAATGATTAATACCGTCTGCACGCCCGGTAAGTTTAAGAATCGCACTCTTCGTGAGTGCGTGGATTGAAATTTTCGTGGTAGCTGATACGCGTAACGGCGCATCCGATCGCACTCTTCGTGAGTGCGTGGATGAAATACGAATACAAAGTAACTTGCGACACACCACGTTACATCGCACTCTTCGTGAGTGCGTGGATTGAAATACCTCATACCCGAGCGCGTCTGCGAACGCGTCGAATCGCACTCTTCGTGAGTGCGTGGATTGAAATATATGTTTATGTGCCGCCGTGTGTGACACGTATAATCGCACTCTTCGTGAGTGCGTGGATTGAAATGCGGACACCGGAGAGGGCATACTTGACAAGCTCAAATCGCACTCTTCGTGAGTGCGTGGATTGAAATCGCGATGCATACGTCCTCTTCGAGCGTCTGGATCATCGCACTCTTCGTGAGTGCGTGGATTGAAATCCCATCCCCTCCCAGCTCGTCATAGCACGCCTGGATCGCACTCTTCGTGAGTGCGTGGATTGAAATAACTTTGTGCGTAAAGCAAACTCAGCGGCGACCGATCGCACTCTTCGTGAGTGCGTGGATTGAAATTCGTTGAGTGGGACAAGCTCGATGGCTTCGATGTATCGCACTCTTCGTGAGTGCGTGGATTGAAATTCTAAGTACGTCAGCGACTTCCATCGTCGTGACCATCGCACTCTTCGTGAGTGCGTGGATTGAAATGTCGGCGGTGAGGTTGACATCACCATCGATTATGATCGCACTCTTCGTGAGTGCGTGGATTGAAATATCTTCTCACGTCCGCTTTTGGCGCTCTCGCGTCATCGCACTCTTCGTGAGTGCGTGGATTGAAATGTTTTATCCTCTACCTTTTCCGTGAGCTCGGGAAAATCGCACTCTTCGTGAGTGCGTGGATTGAAATCAAAAATCGAACACTAAACAATGGTATCTGTTCGATCGCACTCTTCGTGAGTGCGTGGATTGAAATATCTGCTCGAATATCGACAGCTCAATTGTGTTGGTCGCACTCTTCGTGAGTGTGTGGATTGAAATGAGAACGCGAAGGACAACATCGACCGTATCGACATCGCACTCTACGTGAGTGCTTGGATTGAAATTTCCCCTCTATGCATTAGGCAACACCTCCTTGGCTATCGCACTCTACATGATTGAATGGATTGAGATATCAACAAAAAAGACTGCTTGTTATCGGCCTTGTATCATAGCTTTTGTAGGTGCGTGGATTGAAACGGAAATAAAAAAAGCCGCTCTGAACTTAGTATTCAGAACAGCTTTTCATCATTAATTTGCTTGTTTCAACTCTTCAGCGGTTTCCGCTTGAACGTTAAATTTCTTAACATCAACCCGCTTCACAAAGAACGCGAGAATGAGCGCCAAAATGTTCATCCCTAAAGCGACATAGAACGAGACTTGAATCCCTGACAGAAGGGCTTGTTGTGTCAACGCACCCATCGCACTTTCTGAGAGTGTCGTTGGGTCGACGCCGCTCATGAGCGATTCGGCTTCGGTCCGTGTCACTGAGTTCATGATCGTCACCAAAACCGCTGTTCCGATTGCACCGGATACTTGTTGAGCCGTGTTGTTGATGGCCGTTCCGTGCGGGTTAAGATGCGTCGGCAATTGATTGAGACCATTAGTCATGACGGGCATCATGACCATCGACATCCCGAACATGCGGAGCGTATATGTCATGACGATATACGTGTACGTCGAATCGAGTTGGACGTGAGCGAGCATATACGTCGAAACGGCTGTAATCGTGAGACCGATAATCGACAGCAACTTCGGTCCGAACTTATCGAACAGTTTCCCGGTGATTGGCGACATGATACCCATGATGATGGCCCCTGGGAGGAGCATGAGTCCGGAGTCGAGCGGCGAGATACCACGGACGCTTTGAACGTAGGCCGGTGTCAAAATCATTCCGGAGAACATGGCGACGGCGTTGACAATCGCAATAATCGATGCGAGTGCGAACATCGGGTATTTATACGCCCGTAGGTCGAGGAGCGGTTTCTCCATGTTGAGCTGACGGATGATGAACGCGATTAACGCAACGAATCCGACAAGCATCGTCGTCAAGACGATCGGGTTGTCCCAACCGTCGGAGCTCGCCGAACTGACCCCATACAAGACGCCACCAAAACCGATTGTCGATAAGACGAGTGACAAGTAGTCGAGCGATTGGTCTTTGTTTTGAACCATGACGTTCTCGGCTTTCCAAATCGCGAGGGCGAGACCGATGATGGCGAGTGGGAGAATCATTTCGAACAAGACGCGCCAGTTATAGTACTCGACGATGTAACCCGACAGTGTCGGACCAATCGCTGGCGCTGAAATCATGACGAGCCCGAAGACGCCCATCGCCGTCCCACGTTTTTCACGCGGGAAACTGACGAGCATGACGTTCATGAGGAGCGGCCCCATCGTCGAGGCGCCGACCGCTTGAATCATTCGTCCTGTGAGCAACCAGCCGAACGTCGGCGAGAAGGCGGCGATGGCCGTCCCGAGGGCGAAAATCGCCATCGAGGTGATGAAGAGCGCCCGGTTCGAAAAGCGGGTGATTAAGTAGGCCGAAGCAGGGACGAGGACGCCCGTCACGAGCATGAAGCCGGTCGCGAGCCATTGGACGGTCGAGTAGTCAGCGATTTCCAAGTCAATCATGATCGAGGGGAGCGCGACATTAAGTAATGAGTTGTTTAAGAAGGCGATGAACGCCCCTGCGAACAGGACCGCGAGCATAAGATATGGCGGTTTCTTTTGGAATTCTGGTTTCATACGAGTTGCTCCTTTATGTTCTGAATAGTTATATACTAGTAAGTGTCGATGTGATGATTTTATACCCGTTGTACAAATAAATCAACCATTTTGAACCGTTAGTTCAAAATGGTATACTTAAGCTACAAACTAAGCAGAACGGAGCTAGTAGGATATGAAAGATAAGAAACGAAAAGTAGCAGATATTGCGATGAATCTCTTCATTGAGAATGGCGTCCAACAGACTTCAGTGCAGGAAATTATTGAACGAGCTAATATCTCAAAAGGAACGTTTTATAATTATTTCGCCTCGAAGACAGACTGTGTCGCAAACATCCTTGAAAACTTGCGCTATGACGCGGGGCAACGCCGGATTGAAATGCAGATGGGCCGAGATAAACGTGACAAGGATGTCTTTATCGAACAAATCTCGATCCTCATCCAATTAAATGAAGAACGTAATCTTCATGCCCTGTTCGAGTCAATCATGTCCGCAAATGAACCGGAGTTAAAGAAACTCGTCTTACAGCATCGTGTGTATGAGATTGAATGGCTCGCAATGCGCTTGACCGAAATCATTGGGGAAGAGATTCGGCCTTACTCTGTCGAATTGACGGTACTTTTTAACGGGATGTTGCAGCACATCTTATTCACCCTCCGGATTACAAACACGGCCTACTCGATTCAAAAGCTCGTCCGAAACTTATACACCTATGTGGAGTTAATGGCAGCCCGTATGATTGAGACGAACGAACACATATTGAATCCGGTAACCGTCGATCAGATGCGCGGGACGACGGATAAAAATCTTGTCACGAAAGAAGAATTGATTGAGATGGCCGAACGAATCGGCGCTCACGTGAATATGACGGAGGAACAGGAGGACTTGTTTGAAGCGATTACTTACGAGCTGCATCAACCGCGTCTCCGGAAAATCGTTCTTGAGCAACTGTTGAAGCCGTTCCAACGTCTCTTTAAAGGTGTGACGGGCGAGACAGAAGTCCAAAAATTTACGAACCTCGTCTGGTTATATACGCGGACGCACTAGGCTAAAATTGTATAGATCTGAACCTACTTAAAACTATTTAAGTGGGTTTATTTTCGTTAATCAAATTTAGAAAAATGAAGAGTTGTCTGGGAAATATGGGTAAATATCTATAACGAATCACCCGGATTTAAATTTTAGAGAGGGGGCATTAGCGATGATAGAAATCGTACTGTCATTTGGCGGTTTCGGTTTGATGATAGGTGGGGCATTGTTCTGTTTCATTTCCATTTATCGTTATTTCATTAAAAAAGACGTTACCCCGTTTCCCATTATCCTTGGAGGCTCATTTATTCTAGTAGGAGTTTGGTTAGTTTTTCTTTTAGGAATTATTGAAAGAAATAATCAAGAACTTGTAACAGATTCAAATCAAGGAAGTGCTATCACTGTGCCAAATGAAGCATCTGAGCAAGAAGATACTGAAGTAGACGAAATCGAGAATGAATCAGTTAATGAAAAGGAAGAAGCCGATGCTACAAAAGCTTCTATTGAAGAGTTTATGCAGGAGGTAAAGGTTGGGGATCCAACATCAAGTTATAAAGACTACATGGAGGAACATGGATTAAAAACGTCTCGAGGATACAATGTTTACAATAGAAAAATTGATGAAGTTACAATTGAGAATAGAAATATAGTAATTGTATATAATAACAATTCAATCATCGAAGTAGAAACTGAAAAAAATATAAATCAACTTAAAGACGAACAAATTAAAAAATAATCAAGATGAGCTAACGACTACAATTAGTGGCTCAACTGACGCAGGCACAGACGCGATTTCACTTAAAGAAGGTTTTGCTGTAGTGGAGAGTACGTATGATGGTTCAGGTAACTTTGCAGTAGTACTTCAAGATGCGCAGGGAAATATGTTAGATTTACTCGTTAATGAAATCGGAAGTTACAAGGGAAAAAGTTTCATATGGATTAAAGAAACTGAAGATTATTATTTGAATATAAACGGTAATCAAGGTAATTGGGATATTAAAATTATGCAATACCGTCCTTTAGAGATTGAAACTTTACCTGGTATTTTAGAGGGGAATGGGGACGACGTAATCTTTTTTGAAATTAATCAAGGAAGCTATCAAATAGCATTTACGCATAATGGAGATTCGAATTTTGCCGTAACAGTAAATGCAATAGATTTATTAGTAAATGAAATTGGAAATTATGAAGGTTCTCAGCGATATTCTTTTGAAGATACTAGTGTATATGTTTTTGTTGTAAAAGCAGATGGAGATTGGACGATTACTGTTAAAGAATAAAGTAATAGAAGTCGAAGGTTTCAGTGTTTATGAGAGGAACACTAGCGACAAAAAATCACGACTTGCAGTAATATAGAAGAAAGACGGTATGAAAATTTATCGCAAAATATTCCACGAAAAAGAATTGATTCCTACAAATTCATGCGCTACAATCAAATTACCGAAAGCGCTTTCGGGAAGAGGAGACTGACATGGGTACGATTTATGATTTAGCGAAAAAAACAGGCTTCTCGATCACGACCGTCTCTAAAGCGTTAAATAACTATAAAGACGTGAGTGAGAAGACGAGGGCCAAGATTTTACAGGCTGCGGCTGAGATGGACTACTTACCGAACGCACACGCACAGTCGTTATCGACGAAGAAGTCGTGGGCCATCGGTGTCATGTTCTCAGAAGCGAACGAAGTCGGGATGAAACACCCGTTCTTCAACGGCATTATCGAAAGTTTTCGTCACGCGACAGAAGAGCAAGGCTACGATTTAATCTTCGCCTCGCGAAACCTGCGCAACCGTGACATGAGTTACTTGGAGCATTTCAAACATCGGGCCGTCGATGGCATCGTCGTTATCTGTTCGGACCGGATGGACGAACAAGTTCAAGAGCTCATGCAAAGCGATATCCCAATCGTCGTCGTCGATATGGACAGTGCGAACTGTAGCGTCGTCTATTCCGACAACATCGAAGGGGCTCGCCTCGCGGTGAATTACTTGCACGACCTCGGACACGTTCGAATTGCGCACATCGCTGGGGACCAGACGATTGATGCGGGAGCCGCTCGTGTGAAAGGGTATGAACTTGCCATGGAGGCGATCGGTCTTCCGATTGAACCCGGGTACTTGGTCAACGCCGGTTTCTTCTCGGTTGGAGAAGGCAAACAGGCGATGGAAAAGTTGCTCGACCTCGAGTCACGTCCGACCGCGGTATTCGTCGCCGGCGACCAGATGGCCATCGGTGCGATTGAAGCGATCCATGAACGAGGATTACGCGTGCCGGAAGACATTTCCGTCATCGGATACGACGATATCGAAATGGTTCAATACATTACGCCGAAGCTGACGACGATTCGCCAAGATACGGACGAAATCGGCGAAGCGGCAGCGGAACTGTTGATTGAACAAATGACCGCCAAGGAACGACGGACCGAGCGTCGCGTCATTCCGGTCAAATTGATGGAACGGGCGTCATGCGCGCCATTACAAGTGAAGAACTGACGATGATCTTTCGAAGTCGCTCTGTTCCCTTCAGCGGGATGGAGAGAAGAGAGCGATTTCGAAGCATCATTCACTAAAAATCGAAACCGCTTTCGATTATTTATTTCAACCAAACCGAAAGCGCTTTCGACAATTATTTACTTCTTCTTGCAAACGCTTTCTAAAAACCTTAAAAAGGATGGGACTTACACATGCATAAAAAATTAGTCAGCTTACTTTCAATCGGTGCACTTTCAGTCGGCGTCTTGGGCGCATGCTCAAACGACGAAGGAACTTCAGGTTCTACTTCAGGTTCGAAAGACGACGTCCTCAAAGTTTGGTCTTTCACAGATGAGTTGAAAGAACCAATCAAAACATACGAAGAGCGTAACGGTGTCAAAGTTGAATTGACAATCGTGCCAATCGCCGACTATCCGACAAAATTGAAGCCAGCACTCGAGAGCGGCGTCGGAGCACCTGACGTATTCACAGGTGAAATCGCCTTCCTCAAGCAATGGGTAGACGCAGGCTATTGGGAAAACCTCTCGGACGAGCCATACAACGTCAACGAAATCGCTGACGACTACATCCCATACGTCTTCGACCTCGGGAAAGACTCAGAAGGCAATGTGCGCGCCCTTTCATGGCAAACGACACCAGGTGGCGTCTACTACAAACGTAGCTTAGCGAAAGAAGTGCTCGGCACGGACGATCCGGCTGAAATCGGAAACATGATGAGCTCGATGGATGGCGTCTTCGAAGTCGCTGAGAAGATGAAAGAAAAAGGCTACAAAATGTTCCCAGACGAAGGCGCGATCCGTTGGTTCTCACAAGGCGCGAACCCAGAAGCATGGGTAAACGAAAACAACGAACTCGTGTTGACAGAAGACAAGATCAACTACATGGACTACGCGAAAGAGCTTCGTGACAAGCAGTACACGGCACTCGCTCCTGAATGGTCACCATCTTGGTTCGAAGGTATGTCGAAACCAATCAAAGTGAAAGAAGGCGGCACAGAGACAGAAACACAAGTCTTCTCATACGTCCTTCCGACATGGGGCCTTCACAGCGTCTTGAAAGACAGCGCGAAAGACACAGCCGGCGACTGGGCAGTTACAAACGGCCCAAGCCCGTACTTCTGGGGCGGCACATGGCTCGGTGTGTACGAAGGATCGAAAAACAAAGAAGCCGCTTACGACTTCGTCAAACTCATGACACAAGACGAAGAGTTCTTGACGGACTGGGCTGAAGAGACAGGCGACGTTCTTGCCTTCAAACCAGTAACAGACAAAATCAAAGACGACTTCAGCGATGAGTTCCTCGGCGGACAGAACAACTACGAGTTCTTCCTTGGCCAAGCGGATGAAATCACACCAGGTATCGTCACGAAGTACGACCAACAGCTCGACACGCTTTACGGCGCTTCGGTTCTCCAATACGTGGAAGGCAAGAAGACGAAAGAAGAAGCGATTGCCGAATTCAAGAAACAAGCGAAAAACGCTTACCCAGATATCCAAGTTGACTGAAGCCAGCTAATCCTTGGGGGGACGACCCTCCCCCCTAAGGGTTGCTATGGAAGGAGTAACACGACGTGAAAAAACTAGACCGCTATGGCTATGCCTTTATTGCCCCGTTTTGGGTCGTCTTTTTGACATTCAGTATCTACCCGGTCTTCTTGACCCTATATTACAGTTTCACCAACTATACCGGCAGCCCAGGAGAAGAAATCGTCGGCTTCGCGAACTACGCGCGCTTGTTGACGGATACGTTCTTCATCGAGGCGTTCGTCAATACAATCAAGATTTGGGGAGTAAACTTCACCTTACAGATCGGTCTTGCACTGGCTCTCGCGCTCTTGTTCTCCGACCTTCGTTTGAAGCTGAAAGGACTCGCATTCTTCCGCTCGTTCTTTTATCTGCCTAACTTGATCACGATCAGTTCGGTCGCGCTCTTATTCGGAATCTTGCTCGACTGGCAGCACGGTTCACTCAACATGATTCTTCTCAAAATCGGAATCATCTCAGACCCAATCAACTGGCTATCGCAACCGGTGACGGCACAACTGTCCGTCTCGCTCATCTTGACATGGATGTGGTTCGGTCACTCGTTCATCATCGTCATGGCCGGCGTATCGGGTATCTCAAAAGACTTCTTCGAAGCCGCCCATATCGATGGCGCGAACCGTTGGCAAATGTTCACGTATGTCACGTTACCATTACTCAAACCGATTCTCTTGTACATCATGATCACGTCGCTCATCGGCGGCCTTCAATTGTTCGATCTTCCGCTCCTCTTGACGGACGGAATCGGTGCACCGGACGGCTCGCTTAACACGATGGTCCTTTACCTGTACAACCAAGCGTTCAAGTATAACAACTATGGCTATGCGGCAGCGGTCGCTTACGGCTTGTTCTTGATCACGCTCGTCTTCTCGGCGGTCGTCTTCAAAGGCATGTTCCGTAAAGAGCGCGCTGCGCAAAAGGGGGCATAAGCAATGGAACAGAATGCAGAATCACGGCGTATGCTCGCCGACAGCGAAGTACAGCCGCCGCGTGAAGAGAAACCGCTTCGCGTGGAGCCACCGAAACAAAAGCAAAAGAAAAAAATCTTTAGCCGCGGTGTCATTTACACCGGACTGATCGTCTTGACCATCATCTGTTTCATCCCGTTCCTCATGATGCTCGTCAATGCGACGCGCACGAACGGGGAGATCATGTCTGGTTTCTCGCTTCTTCCGGGAACCGCGCTCCTCGATAACTACGCGATCTTGAGCGACTACATTAACATTTGGACCGGCTTTAAGAACAGCTTGATTATCGCGGTGCTCGTCACGTTGCTCTCCGGTTACTTCTCGGCGATGACCGCGTTCGGCTTCGCATTCTATGACTTCAAAGGCAAAAACGCGATGTTCATCTTCATGCTCGTCATGATGATGGTCCCAGGGCAGCTCGGGTTGATCGGCTTCTACGAGATTTCGAAGACGCTTGGGATTCTCGACTCGTTCATCCCGCTCATCATCCCATCGATTGCGAGTCCGTTCGTCGTCTTCTTCATCCGCCAGTACACGCAGGCGACGCTTCACGTCAGTATGATTGAAGCGGCCCGGATTGACGGCGCGAGTGAGCTTCGCATCTTCCATACGATCGCACTCCCGATGATGATGCCGGCTGTCGCCACGATGTCGATCTTCACGTTCATCGGCTCATGGAACAACTACTTGATGCCGCTCGTACTCTTGTTCTCACCAGAGAAGTACACGCTCCCGGTCCTCATGGGCTTCTTGAAAGGTTCACAAGTCGCCGAGAACCTCGGTGCCTTGTATCTCGGTATCGCCATCTCGGTCGTGCCGATTATGATCGCCTTCTTGTTCATGTCGAAGTATATCGTCAGCAGTATCTCGGCTGGCGCGGTCAAAGAATAATAGAGAAAAGAGGAAAACACTATGCAATTTAACAAAGACTTCGTCTTCGGAACGGCGACATCTTCGTATCAAATCGAAGGTGCGCACAACGAAGACGGGCGGACCCCGTCGATTTGGGACATGTTTTGTGACATCGACGGCCGCGTGTTCGAGAAGCATAACGGGGATGTCGCCTGCGACCATTACCACCGCTTCGAAGAAGACATCCAGCACATTAAACAGCTCGGTGTCGACACGTACCGCTTCTCGATCGCTTGGCCGCGCATCTTCCCAGCGAAAGGTGAGTTCAACCCGGCTGGGATGGCGTTCTACAAGACGCTCGCGACACGTCTCCGCGAAGAAGGCATCAAACCGGCCGTCACGCTCTACCATTGGGACCTCCCGATGTGGGCGCATGAAGAAGGCGGCTGGGTGCACCGCGACTCGGTCGATTGGTTCCTCGACTACGCCAAAGTGTGTTTCGATGAGCTTGATGATGTTGTCGACTCATGGATCACGCATAACGAACCATGGTGTGCCGGCTTTCTCGGTTACCATCTCGGCGTCCACGCGCCGGGTCATCGTGACTTGAACGAAGCGGTCCGTGCCGTACACCATATGCTTCTCTCGCATGGGAAAGCGGTCGAATTGTTGAAACAAGACTTGAAGTCGACGACACCGATTGGGATCACGCTCAACTTGTCGCCGGTCTATGCGAAAACAGACTCGGTGAACGACCGCCTCGCACAGAACAACTCGGACGGGTACTCGAATCGCTGGTTCCTCGACCCAGTATTCAAAGGTCAGTATCCGGTCGATATGATGAACTTGTTCGCGAAGTACGTGCATACGTACGATTTCATCAAACCAGGTGACATGGAAACGATCTCGACGGAATGCGACTTCTTCGGAATCAACTTCTATAGTCGCGGACTCGTCGAGTTCAGTGCGGCGAACGATTTCATGACAGTGGCTGCGTACTCCGATTACGAGAAGACGGGCATGGGCTGGGATATCGCCCCGAACGAATTCAAAGACCTGATCCGTCGCTTACGTAACGAGTACACAGACCTTCCAATCATCATCACAGAGAACGGCGCGGCGTATGACGACGTGCTCGAGAACGGCGAAGTCCATGACGTGAAACGCATCGACTACGTCCAAAAGCACCTCACTGCCGTGTCTGACTTGAACGACGAAGGCATGAACATCGCCGGGTACTATCTCTGGTCGCTCATGGACAACTTCGAATGGAGCTTCGGTTACGAGAAGCGCTTCGGCATCCTCTATATCGACTTCGAGACGCAAGACCGTGTGTGGAAAGACAGCGCGAAATGGTACGCCGGCGTCATCGCCGACCATAAAGCGAAACACGCAGACAGCGTCGAAGCATAAGACGAACCCATCCCTGCCGCTACA
>NZ_JNAA01000023.1:0-40772 GCF_000696055.1 Exiguobacterium sp. AB2 | reverse complement strand
CGGTGTGTCATCGATATACCCGGACCCGCTCACTTCCGCGACGCGGCGCCCTTGGCGATAAATCGCATACGACTCCACGTCTGGTATCGGATCCCAATGCAAGTAGGTGCCTGCATCGGTTACGACAGCGGCGGTCAAATGTCGGTTCCAATATACGTCGTCTTTCGGGTTGACGGCCGCCGTGTAGACGCACGCCTCTTCCCATGACGCAAACGTCAACTGATAGGCAACTTGTTCGCCGACTTTTGTTTCAAGGTCCACATAATGGTGCTCGGTTCCTTCGTAAACGTCCGTGCCATTTCGAACGACGTGTACTTCCCCTTCGAGTGACCACGTTAATTCAATCCCTTCATTGAGCGGCCGAACTTGAATCAATCCTTCCCCGTTCATCATTGAATCGTCCCCCTTTTCATGTCGTTACCTCATTCCCGTCTCGCACGAACGAAAAACAAAAAAAGACTTCGAGTTTAGAACTCGAAGCCTTATTCGACGACAGCTAAGTCTTGAATCATATACAGGTCGTAGTAGGCACCCCGTCGACGCATCAATTCTTCATGCGTCCCGGTCTCCATGATTCGTCCATTGTCGACGACGACGATTTTGTCGGCGTCCGTGATTGTAGACAAGCGGTGCGCGACGATTAACGTCGTCCGTCCTCTCGTCAGGCGTGCGAGCGAGTCTTGAATCATCGCCTCACTTTCGAGGTCGAGTGCACTCGTCGCTTCATCGAGGATGATGATCGGCGGGTGTTTCAAGAAGACGCGGGCGATGGCAAGGCGTTGCTTTTGACCGCCTGACAGTTTCACGCCTTTCTCCCCGACTGGTGTATCATACCCGTTCGGCAAGTTCGAGATGAACTCGTGCGCGTTCGCTGCTTTCGCGGCGGCGATGACGTCCTCGTCTGACGCTTCCGGATTCCCCATCCGGATGTTCATCGCGACCGACTCGCTAAAGAGCACAGAGTCTTGCATGACCATACCGATTTGATCGCGGAGCGCGCGCAGTTTGAAGTCCCGCACGTCGACACCGTCGATTTTGATGCTCCCATCCGTGACGTCATAGAAGCGCGGGATCAAACTGACGAGCGTCGACTTCCCACCGCCGGACATACCGACGAAGGCGACCCGTTCCCCTTCCCGAATCGATAGGCTCACGTCATGAAGGGCACGTGTGCCTTCCTTCTCATAGGCGAACCCGACACGGTCGAGCTCGATTTTACCGGCCGTCTGGACCGGCACGAATGCGCCTCTTTTCTCTTCGATGTCATACGGTTCATCGAGGAACTCGAACACCCGGTCCATCGACGCGACCGACTGCGTGAGCGTCGTCGCCGAGTTGACGAGTCGGCCGAGCGGTGCATACAACCGATCGATATATGCGATGAACGCGACGAGCGTCCCGAGTGAGACTTGATCTTGCAAGACGAGCCATGAGGCCGTCGTGAAAATCAAAATCGGGGCGATGTCCGTAATCGTCGAGACGACGACATACGTCTTCGCGTTCCAACCCGTGTGTCGAAGCGCCGCTTTCAAGAAGCCACCGTTCTGTTGTTCGAACGCCTTGTTCTCATACGGTTCGAGGGCGAAGCTGCGGATGACGGCCATGCCGTTCACCCGTTCCGTCAAATGACCTTGCAAATCGGCGAGTGCGGCCGAACGTTCACGTGTCAAACGACGCAGGCGACCGTAAAAGTAACGGACAGCAATCGCATAGAACGGGAGCGGCAAAATCGCGATGAGCGTCAGTTGTGGGTCGATCGTATACATGATGGCGATGGCGATTAAAATCGTCACCATATCGAGCCAAATGTTCATGAGGCCGGTGATGACGAAGTCTTTCGTCTGCTCGACGTCGTTGATGATGCGGGAGATGATTTGCCCGGTCTTGTTGTTCGAATAATAACGGAGCGATAGCTTCTGCACGTGGTCGAACAAACGGTTCCGGACATCGAATAAGATTCGCGTTGCCGCCCATTGTGCCAAATATTGACGTAAATATTCAATCGGCGGTTTCAAGACGAGAAAGATGAAGAAGACGATGCTGAACAGCCAGACGAGCTCGGTGTAATCGGCCGCCGGGTCTGGGTCTGTCAAATAAGTATCAATGACATATTTATAAAGTAACGGTAATCCGAGCGGAATCGAAAATTTCAAGATTCCGACGAAGATGGTGAGCGCAATCTGTTTCTTATACGGTTTAACAAATTGCAAATAACGTTTAATACTGCCCATAGTTCCTCCTTCAAGAAAAAAAGCGGAGATGAACAATCATCTCCGGTAACGTGCTTCGTATTCGCGATACCATTCATCGACGAATGTTGGGTTGAACGGCCCTTTCCGTCCTCGAATCCAGTTGATAAGTTCTTGAACGTTCTGTTTCAAGATTCGATCAATCGCTTTCGGATAATTCATCTCGCGACGATGCCGCTCGTATTCATCCTCATCTAAAATCGTGTACGACATATCTGGGAACACCTTGATGTCCAAATCATAGTCGATGTACTTGATGGCGCGTTCGTTGCCATCAAACGTCGTCGGCGAACCTAGATTACAGTAATAGTAAATCCCATCTTCGCGAATCATACAGATGACATTGAACCAAAACTCAGATGAAAAGTAGCAAATTGCCGGCTCTCGCGTTCTCCATTGCCGACCGTCTGACTCGCTGACCATGATGCGGTCATTGAATCCGATCATATCCGTTTTTGACGACTGAAGGACGAGCGTTTCTTCCCAAACGCGATGCAAAGTTCCGTTGTGCTTGTAGCTCTGTATCTCGATCTTGCTACCTGCTTTGGGAAATAAGCTCATAAGCTCCTCCTTTCCGCTATGATGCTATACAATTCTCATATTTAATTATAGCGACTTTCAGAACCAATGAAAAAGGAAATCTCTTATTTTCAGGAATTTAGTATGTTTTGGAAAGCAGTAGCGCGTGACTTGAACATCGGGCGCAGCACGAAACGTTCGACGAGCACGTTCGGAAGATAACTGTCGAACGTGACTTCATCGATCATGACCGCCCGCCCCTCACGTGTCTCGACGCGATGGACGTGGCAAAATCGTTTGAACGGAAACGGTAGCTTCACGCCTTGATCACAAAAGGCACGGTCTCCAGCCAACGTGATGACGCTATTCCAAGGCAAAGAGACCGGACCGATTCCGATGCGGAGTTGGACGACGTTCCCTTCAACCGAGGCCCCGTCCCCTACGAGCGTCACTTTCGGGAATGACGTCAGTTTTGATAAGAGCGAGGCGTCTTGCAGCAACGCCCATAGTTGCTCCGATGACGTCTCAAACGTCGTCGTTACGTCGAACTGTCTCATCGTCTACACCTGCCATCTGTTCTAATTTTTGTTGCGCGACCGACACCGTCAACTTGGCCCGCTCTTCCCCGTCGAGCCAGACCCAATTCCCTTCCGGTAGCGTCTCGACGACGTACAAGTCTAAATACCAAACGATGTGCGAGAAAACATGCTTCACTTGTCCCACATAGGTTCCGTTTATCTGTTCCCCTGTTCCACGTTCTGTAAGCGGGTATTGCCACATTCCGGCGAGCAGACCTGCGTCCGGTCGTTTGACATAAGCTGTCTTCCCGTCGCGGCGGCAATAGAGTGCGTCATACATCTCAATTCGGGACGCCCCTTTTTTCGTTTTGACAGGGAGTTCATCTTGCACGTTATGGGTATAAGCATAGCAGTGCTCTTGGACGGGGCAAAGCGAACACATCGGGTTTTTCGGCGTGCATACCGTCGCCCCGAGTTCCATAACGCCTTCATTAAAATCAGAGGCATGGCTCGGGTCCATCAAGCGCCGGACGACTCGTTCGAACAGCTTTCGCGTCTTCGGGAGGGCGATGTCGTCATAAATACCGAACTGCCGCGACATGACGCGCATGACGTTGCCATCAACGGCCGGTTCCGGTTGATTGTAGGCGATTGAGAGTACGGCCCCTGTCGTATACGGTCCGACCCCTTTTAGCTTTTCGAACCGCTCTTTCTCTTCCGGGACAATCCCGTCATAAACGGCGACGACTTCGCGGACCGCTTGATGAAGGTTGCGAACACGTGAGTAATACCCGAGCCCTTCCCAATACTTGACGACATCTTCTGGTTCGGCCTCAGCGAGCGACTCCATCGTCGGGAATCGCTCCATGAATCGATTGAAATAGGGGATGACCGTATCGACACGCGTCTGCTGTAGCATGACTTCGCTGACCCAGACACGATATGGATTTTTATTGTGGCGCCAAGGTAAATCGCGTTTTTCTCGATTGAACCACGTCACTAAATTTTCATTGAATTCAGGAATAGTATAATTTGTGAACAATTTATCAAGATCAAGCATTTCGTTTCCCCTCGTTTTAGAGATATTGTATGATATATGAGATCAGTTAACGACGTGTTTATTTGATGGAGGTGCTGAAGCACATTGGATACAGCTACTCACATTGGGATGGGACTTGGTTTAAGTGCCATGGCGACACTCAGCCCGGAAGTGTCAGGCGACGCACAGCTTTTCCTCGCCATGACCGCCACGGCGCTTGTCGGCTCGCACGCTCCGGATTTTGATACGGTCTTCAAATTAAAAGGCAATAGCACGTATTTACGCCAGCATCGCGGTCGTTCACACGGAATCACCGCACTCCTTGCTTGGCCGATCATCGTCAGCGCAGTCATCGGGACCGTGCTTGGCGTCAACCCCGCTTCGCTCTGGGTCATGGCCCAAATCGCCGTGTTGCTCCATGTTACCGTCGATTTGTTTAACGCCTATGGAACGCAGGCGCTACAACCGTTTTCGAAAAAATGGATCGGTTGGGGCGTCATCGGAACGTTCGATCCGTACTTGTTCTCCGCCTATTACGGAGCATATGTATTATGGCTCATCACAGGGGCGACTGTCCCGATTTTTGCATTGCTCATTGCGCTCGTCGTCAGTTATTATGCGATTCAGTTCAAGTTGCGTAACCGCGCGCTCGCCACGGTCGCGCGTCACTTCGCCGGTGCCCATGAGCTCTTCATCTCCCCAGGAATCGGTTGGGATGACTGGCACGTCGCCGTCCGTTTCCGCGATGGTCTCGGTGCCGTCAAAGTGAAAAAAGGGGAAGTCATTGAATGCGGCCGGTTCCGTGACAAACCGATGCCAGGTGAAGACGACCTTCATTTCGTCGAGGCACGAAAAAATGCCGACTTGCAAGCGTTCCTGGCGTTCTCGAAGATTCACACGTACACGGTCACACGCCACAACGGCATGATCGAGTACCGGTTCACGAATTTGCGTTACTTCTCAAAAGACATTTATCCGTTCGTCGCCGTCGTCATCGTCGACGAGGAATCGAACGAAGTGTTGTCTTCGTTCACCGGCTGGGTGTTCAGCGAAGAGAGCTTGCAGAAAAAATTGGCTTATGAATAAGAAAAGTCGCTCCGCGGAGCGACTTTTTATTATGCCTCCGATTCCGTGAACTGGAGCTCGAAATCGAATTTGACTTTCTTATCGACGAGGACGCCGCCCGCTTCGAGCGCTTGGTTCCACGTCAAACCGTAGTCTTCACGGTTGATCGACCCATCACCGGTGAAGGCATGCTTCATGTTGCCCCAAGGATCTTTCGCGCTTCCTTCATACTCGACTTCAAACGTCTCTTCACGTGTCGTCCCGCGAATCGTCAAGTTGCCTGTCAACTCGAATTCGCCGCCGCCTTTTGAGCGGAACGACGTCGACTCGAACACGATGTCCTCGTGTTGCTCCACGTCAAAGAAATCACCGGACCGCAAGTGGTTGTCGCGATCACCATTGTTCGTGTCAATCGATGCCGCCTTAATCGTCACCTTCACACTCGCGTTCGCGAGATCATCCGGTTGCCCGTTCGCCTCGACGTTGAAATCTTTAAATTCGCCTTTCACTTTCGAGATCATCATATGTTTGACGGTAAAGTTGATGGTGCTATGGGCTGGGTCGACTTGATACGTTTTTGCCATAAGTACGTCCACTCCTTCGGATTATGAATTCATTCTAATATGTTGTTTACCACAAATCTTGACTTCAAAACATTTTTTCGCAAATGTGACAAATTATTGTCGAAAAATTTTGACTTTTATCACAACTACCCGTTAGGATGGAAAAGGGAGCTATTTGCTTACTTGAAAATGTAAGCGCATACATAGGTTCCCGATACTTTACGGAAAAGGGAGGAACGACCATGATTTATGAAGTCCCAAACTCGACAGGCACGAAAGTACACTTTAAAGACCGCTATGAGAATTACATCAATGGCAAGTGGACAGCGCCTGCCGGGGGAGAATATTTTGAGAACACCTCTCCGGTCAACGGTAAAGTTTTATGTGAAGTCGCCCGCTCGACAAAGGAAGATGTCGAACTCGCGCTAGACGCGGCTCACGCCGCAAAAGAAGATTGGGGCAAGACGTCGGTGACGGAACGTGCCGTCATCTTGAATAAGATTGCCGATCGTATGGAAGAAAACCTTGAGATGCTCGCTTACGCCGAGACATGGGAGAACGGGAAAGCCGTCCGCGAGACGCTGAATGCCGATCTTCCGCTCGCCATCGATCATTTCCGATACTTTGCCGGGGTCATCCGCTCCCAAGAAGGTGGCATCAGCGAACTCGACAACGACACGGTCGCCTATCACTTCCAAGAGCCGCTCGGTGTCGTCGCGCAAATCATTCCTTGGAACTTCCCAATCTTGATGGCCGTCTGGAAAGTCGCGCCGGCCCTCGCCGCCGGGAACTGTATCGTCTTGAAACCAGCGGAACAGACACCTGCGTCAATCATGGTGCTCCTAGAATTGATTGAAGACCTGCTCCCGCCAGGCGTCTTGAATATCGTCAACGGGTTCGGGCTCGAGGCGGGTAAACCGCTCGCGTCGAGCGACCGTGTCGACAAGGTCGCCTTTACAGGTGAGACGACGACAGGCCGCCTCATCATGCAATACGCGTCACAAAATATCATCCCGGTGACGCTCGAGCTCGGTGGAAAATCGCCGAACATCTTCTTCGCCGACATTATGGATGCGGACGATGATTTCTTCGATAAAGCGATTGAAGGGCTCGTCATGTTCGCCTTGAACCAAGGTGAAGTATGCACGTGTCCATCACGTGCCCTCATCCACGAGTCGATTTATGAGCCGTTCATGGAACGCGTCCTCGAACGCGTGAAAGCGATCAAGCTTGGCAACCCGCTCGACCCTGACGTCATGATGGGCGCCCAAGCGTCGAACGAGCAGCTCGAGAAAATCTTGTCGTACCTCGAGATCGGCAAATCGGAAGGTGCCGAGTGCCTCATCGGTGGTGAGCGCAACGTGATGGATGGTGAGCTCGCGGACGGCTTCTACGTCCAACCGACGATTTTCAAAGGCCATAACAAGATGCGTATTTTCCAAGAAGAAATCTTTGGACCGGTCCTCTCGGTGACGACGTTTAAAGACGACGCCGAAGCAATCGCCATCGCCAATGACACGCTCTACGGCCTTGGTGCCGGTGTATGGACGCGCGACATGAACCGGGCTTACCGTTTCGGGCGTGAGATTCAAGCCGGTCGCGTCTGGATCAACTGTTATCATCAATACCCGGCGCACGCGGCGTTCGGCGGCTATAAGATGTCAGGGATCGGCCGTGAGAACCATAAGATGATGCTCAGCCATTATCAACGGACGAAAAACATGCTCGTCAGTTACAGCGAACAAAAACTCGGGTTCTTCTAAGATGGTGAACCGCGTCGAGGCCACCCCCGCCACGCTCGCGCTTCTCGATCGACTGAAACAAAAGCATGGACCACTCCTGTTTCACCAGTCTGGCGGATGTTGTGACGGAAGTTCACCGATGTGCTTTCCCCAAGGTGAATTTCTCGTCGGCGATCACGACGTCTTACTTGGCGAAATCGGGGGGTGTCCGTTCTATATCCACGAGAAGCAATATGATTATTGGAAGCATACGCAACTGATCATCGACGTCGTCGATGGCAGAGGCGGCATGTTCTCCGTCGAAGGCGTCGAAGGGAAGCGGTTTTTAAGCCGTTCGCGTGTCTTCACAGACGAGGAGCGGGCCGAGCTGCAACAGTCGTGAATGAACTCTCACTTGAATACAAAAAAGTCCCGCTCATCTTCGAGCGGGACTTCTGTTATTTACTCTGCATTTTGAAGCGCAAATACAACTCGTTGTAATACGCGTTCATGCGCTTGCCTAAATTCTCATACACCTCAAGCTCGTCCGTCACTTCTTTATCGGGATAGAACCGTTCATCCGTGACGACTTCTTCATCGAGGAACTCGAGCGCGGCCTCGTTCGGTGTCGAATAGCCGACATAGTCCGTGTTGCGTGCCGCAATCTCGGCGTCGAGCATGAAATCGATGAACTGATGGGCCCCTTCGACGTTACGGGACGTGCTCGGGATGACCAAATTGTCGAACCAAAGATTCGTCCCTTCTTCCGGGATGACGTACGTCAACTCTTCGTTCTCGTACATGATTTCTGAGGCGTCACCGGACCAGACGACGGCCGCGGCTGCTTCCCGGTTCGCCATGAGCATCTTAATCTCATCGCCGACGATCGCTTTAATGTTCGGCCACAGCGTCTCGAGCTTTTTCTCCGCCTCGAGCAGTTCCGCTTCGTCAGTCGTATTGAGCGAGTAACCGAGCGAGTTCAGACCGAAGCCCATCACTTCCCGTGTTCCGTCCGCGAGCAAGATGTCGTTTTCAAGCGGCATCTCCCATAAATCGTTCCACGACGTGATCTCTCCGTCGACAAGTTCTGGGTTATAGACAATCCCGACCGTTCCCCAGAAGTAAGGGACCGAGTATTTATTGCCGGGGTCAAACGACTTATCGAGGAAGCGCGGGTCGATGTTGTCGAAATTCTCAAGCTTGGTATAGTCGATTGGGACGAGTAAATCCTCTTCAATCATTTTGCTGATGGCGTAGTCGGACGGGACAGCGATGTCGTAGGCCGTCCCACCTTGCTGGATTTTCGTGAGCATCGCCTCGTTCGAATCAAACGTCTGATAGATGACCTTCAACCCGGTCTCTTCCTCGAACTCATCAATCAAGTCCTCATCGATATAGTCGCCCCAGTTGTAGACGACGAGCGTATTGTCCCCGCCGAACCCTTGCGCCATATTGATTTGATAAATCCAAAGCAAGATGCCGAAGCTGACGACGAGCGGCGCCGTCAACATGATGACTAACTTTTTCATCGTCTGACCTCCTTCGCCGTGCGTCGCGCGAGTACATAGTACCCGAGGACGAGCATGAGCGTGAACAAGAACAGTAGCGTCGACAAGGCGTTAATCTCAAGCGAGATCCCTTGACGTGCCCGTGAATACACTTCGACCGCGAGCGTCGAGAACCCGTTCCCCGTGACGAAGAACGTGACGGCGAAGTCATCGAGCGAATACGTGAGTGCCGTGAAGAACCCGGCGAAGATGCCCGGTGTGATGTACGGCAAGATGACTTTCGTGAGCACGTCCCATGTGCTCGCCCCTAAATCGCGCGACGCATCGATTAACGTCGGGCTCATCTCTTGTAGCTTCGGCAAGACGAGGATGACGACAATCGGGACCGAAAACGCGATATGGGCCAACAGCACCGAGTAGAACCCGAGCTGAATACCGAGCATCGTGAACAAGATGAGAAACGACGCCCCGATAATGACGTCCGGGCTGACAATCAGCACGTTGTTGAGTGACAAGAGCGACGTCTTCGTGAACTTCTGCTTGGCCGTATAGATGGCGAGCGCACCGATGACTCCGAGCACGGTCGAAATCGTCGCCGAGAGCAGCGCGATGACGATTGTATTTAAGACGATGACGAGGAGACGTGTATCGGTGAAGAGCGCCTCGTACCATTCGAGGGTGAACCCTTCAAAGCTGCTCATCGTCCCACCGCTATTGAACGAGTAAACGACCAAATAGAGAATCGGCGCGTAAAGAATGAAGAACACCGCCATCAAATAGAGGTTAGCTAATTTAAATTTTTTCGGTTTCATCGACGCACCGCCCCTTTCGCACCCCAGTCACGCGTGATGACCATGACAAGCACCATCGCCAAAATTAAGAACACGGCAATCGTTGAGCCCATGCCCCAGTTTTGCGTAACGAGGAATTGTTGTTCGATTGCCGTCCCGAGTGTAATGACCCGGTTTCCAGCAATAAGACGTGTAATCATGAAGAGTGAAAGTGCCGGGATAAAGACGATTTGAATCCCCGATTTGACACCGTCAAGCGTGAGCGGGAAGATGACGCGTCGGAACGTCGTCCAGTTCGAGGCCCCGAGATCGCGCGACGCATAGACGAGCGACGGCGGCAGTTTCTCGATAGCGTTATAAATCGGCAAAATCATGAACGGGATGAAGATGTACACCGACACGAACACGAAACTGAAGTCCGTGAACAAAATCTGTTGCGTCCCGATGCCGATCGCCTCTAAAAACTGGTTCGTGATGCCGTACGTCCCGAAAATGCCGAGGAACGCGTAGGCTTTCAATAACAAGTTGATCCACGACGGCAAGATGATCAGAAGGAGCCACAATTGTTTGTGCTTCGTCTTCGTCAACAAGTAGGCCGTCGGATAGCCAATGAGGAGCGAGAAAAATGTGATCAAGAACGCATACCAGAACGACGACAGCGTCATCGTCAAATACGTCGACGTGAAGAACGTCCGATAGTTCTCTAAACTCAAGTTCCCTTCAATATCAAAGAAAGAATAGTAAAGAACGAGGAAGAGCGGTGCAATGACGAATAGGGCAATCCACACCCAATACGTCGTCATGTAAACCGTCTTCGCTGTTTGACTAGTTCGATTCATGGGCGACCTCCTCGTACGACTCGAGGCGGCGATCGAACTCTTCCTCCGTCTCTCCTAGGCGCATGACGTGAATCGCTTCCTCGTCGAACGTGAGTCCAATTTTCGAACCAACGACTGATTTTTTCGTCGAATGAACGAGCCATTCGTTTCCTTCTTCATCATAGCAACAAATCTCGTAATGGACGCCGCGGAACAGTTGCGAATCGACATCGACGACCAGTTTCGCCGAATCGACGGACGTCATCTCCAAATCTTCCGGACGGATGATCACTTCGACTTTTTCATTGCGGTCAAACCCTTGGTCGACACAGTCGAACGTCTTCCCGGCAAACGAGACGACGTGGTCTTCTGGCATGACAGCTGGGACGATATTCGATTCACCGATAAAGTCAGCGACGAAACGGTTAATCGGTTCGTCGTAAATGTCGGTCGGTGTCCCGCTTTGGACGATGCGCCCGTTGTTCATGACGAAAATCTCGTCTGACATGGCGAGCGCTTCTTCTTGGTCGTGGGTGACGAAGATGAATGTGATGCCGAGACGTTGCTGAAGTTCACGTAGCTCATACTGCATCTCTGTCCGGAGCTTCAAGTCGAGCGCCGAGAGCGGTTCATCGAGCAAAATGACTTCCGGCTCGTTGACGATGGCGCGCGCGATGGCAACACGTTGGCGCTGCCCGCCCGACATCTCATCGATTTCACGCGATTCGTATCCGACCAAGTTGACGAACTTGAGCGCTTGCTCGACTTTCGTCTTGATGTCGGCCTCTTTCATCTTCTTGATGCGTAGACCGAACGCGACGTTCTCGAACACGTTCAAATGAGGGAAGAGTGCATAGTCTTGGAACACCGTGTTCACTTGACGTTTATTCGCCGGCACGTCATTGATTCGTTTCCCATCAAAGTGAATGTCTCCATTGGAAGCCTCGATAAACCCCGCGATGAGCCGAAGAATCGTCGTCTTCCCGCATCCCGATGGTCCGAGTAGCGTGTAGAACTTCCCTCGCTCAATCTCAAAACTGATGTTCTCTAAGACGACGGTATCGTCGTAGCGTTTCGACACGTTATCAAAACGGATAATTGTCTGTTCGTTCATCTCATTTCCTCCCTGTTCATAAATATGAATGTGTCGCGACAACGAGACATTCGGTCACGTCCTCGTAATCGTTGACGAGTTGGTGCGAGTCCGACGCGACATAGTAAAGTGTTTCACCCGCTTTGGCAAAATACGTATGGTTCCCAAGCTTCAAAGCGACGCGTCCCGATAACACATAAACGAACGTCTCCGAGCGCGAAGGCTCGTAACGCTTGAACTCACCGTGTCGGGCGAACGTCAGTAAAATGGGCTCCATCTCTTTCTCATTCGATTCCGGGATCAGCCACTCGGTCCGGTATTTTCGTTCCTCGTCGGCATAGACGGTCCGGTCGTCCTCAGTGTAAACGACTTTTTGAAAAATCTCTTCATCGAAAAACTCTTTCGGTGAACAACCTAGCACTTCCAATAAGTCAAAGAGTGTCTCAAGCGAGGGCGAACTCAAGTCCCGCTCAATTTGCGAGATGTACCCTTTGCTCAAATCGGTGCGTTCCGCCAACTCTTCTTGCGTCAATCCGTTTTTAACGCGGAGGCGCTTCAATTTTTGACCGACTTCCAAGTCGCGTTCCTCCTTTCGACTTTGCGGTAAGTTTAGTGAAAGATGATTCCAACTAAAGAAAGTTTATAAATACTTAACTATCAAGCAAACAAATAGCGCCTTTTATTATAACCAACTGTAACACGTTTGCAAGTAAAAAATCACGCCAATTTGGCGTGATTTTAGTGAAGATCTCGTTTTGACATCAAGTGTTTGAACTTCTCGTTTTTCGTTTGGAATAGATGTAGTTGCGGGCCATACGCATCAATCTGTTGGACGACGTACTGAAACGATTTCGCCTCCCCCGGATACGGTTCTCCGGCTCGGGCAAGCGTCGTTTCAAAATCCTCCCACAGCACTTCGACCCACGTCAGCGCTTCGAGCTCGCTCAACACATCGTTTTTCGCCATCAAGATTTCGGCCAACCGTTCATATTGCTCGGACCGGTTCATGCCTTCACCTCCGACAGTTCAGAGAGCGGAATCGCACGCTCCATCATTTCGCCTTCGAACGTCCCCCACCCCATGACGCCGTTGACGAACTTCAAGCGGAACGGACGTTCATTGTAGTTGACGATATACGTCTCTCCCGGTTTGAACGACGACGGGTCAATCAAATAGCTCTCGGCGATGGCGATGCGGCGCAAGACGACTTCAATCTCACTTACCATCCCCATCTGCTCCGCTTTCCGCTTCCGTTCGTGGAGCGCTTGAATCTCTTGCTCCAATTCGTATTTCGATAAGTCACTCAATCGTTTTTCCATTTCGTTCACCTCACTTGTAGCGTATCAGATTTTCGATAGAAAAGAAAAAGGCGAAACTGAACAGATCGTTCAGTTCGCCTTGAAGTTGTAGAGCGGTTTAATGACTTGGTCGATGGTGACGGCCGGTTCGATATAGCGAACGATTTCCTTCATCGATTTATAAACGAACGGTGACTCGTCAATCGTTGACGGCCGGACCGACGTCGACCAGACGCCGGACATCGCTCGTTTGAACTCATTGAAGTCGACACGCTTCCGCGCAGCCGAGCGTGACATGATGCGTCCGGCTCCGTGCGGTCCGGAGAAGTTCCAGTCGGGATTCCCTTTCCTGGTACAGATGAGCGAGCCATCCCGCATGTTCATCGGGATGATGACCCGTTCCCCGTCTTTTGCCGAAATCGCCCCTTTTCGAAGGATTCGATCGTCATGGTCGATATAGTTATGCACCGTGTCGAATTGGTCAAGGACGCTCCAGTTCATCGCCTCGACGATGACATCGGTCATGGCAAGGCGGTTCATCGCGGCATACTGTTGCGCGATCCGCACGTCGTGCATATAATCTTGCATCGCGTCGCCTTCGACGTAGGCGAGGTCGCGGAATTGTTTCCGCGTCTCACGCTCTGTCTCGAGATACGTTGAAATTTCATGCTCACGTCCGGTAGCTTTCAACTGTTCAATCGCTTCCATCACATCCGTCGTCTTCATCATGTGTTCGATTGCGCGACTTTGATAATGATCGGCAATTTGTACACCGAGATGGCGTGACCCCGAATGGATGACGAGATATGTCCGCCCGTTGTTCTCATTTACTTCAATAAAGTGATTGCCCGACCCGAGCGTCCCGACCGAGCGTAAGGCACGGTCGAGTTTGAACGGGGCCCGGACGTCTTCTAACGGAAGCTTCGCGGCATAAGCATGGGCTTCTTCCCGAATGTTCATCCCGCTCGGCACCGCTTGACGAATGACGTCATCGAGTTTTTGAAAATCGATTCGTTTCGCCTTGATCTCGGTACAGAGCATGCCGCATCCGAGGTCGACGCCGACCAAATTCGGCACAATCTTATCGTGAATCGTCATCGTCGTGCCGACGACCGAACCTTTACCGGCGTGCATGTCCGGCATGATGCGAATCGTCGCGCCTTCTGTGAACGGTTGATCGACGAGCGTCTGCAGTTGCGCACGCGTCATATCATCCATCCGTTCATTGAATACTTTGGCGCGGTTGTGCTTTCCGATAATCTCCATATTGCCTCCTTAACTGATGGCTTGTTGTTTACTTTGTAGCTCATGCATGCGAGCGTAGACACCGCCGTCTGCGATGAGCGATTGATGGTTCCCGCGTTCGATGATGTGACCATGGTCGAGGACGAGGATTTGGTCGGCTTCTCGAATCGTCGACAGGCGGTGGGCGATGACAAACGTCGTCCGCCCTTTCGTCAGCGTCTTAAGCGCCTCTTGGATGAGCGCCTCTGTCTCTGAATCGACACTCGCTGTCGCCTCGTCTAGGACGAGGATGGCCGGGTCGAAGACGAGCGCGCGCGCGAAGCTGATCAGTTGTCGTTCACCGCTCGAAAGCGATGCGCCACGTTCGATGACCGGTTCCTCTAGTCCGTTCGGCAACTGCTTGACGAAGCGGTCGGCTCCGACCGCCGTGAGCGCCCGCCAGACGCGCTCATCGGAAATCGTCTCGTCGCCGAGCGTCACGTTCGTCTTAATCGACCCCGTGAACAGGAACGGGTCCTGGAGGACGATGCCGAGATGGTCACGGACCGCTTGTGTCGGTAGTTTTGTCACGTCCATCCCATCGATGTTGAGCGCCCCATGTGACGGATCATAGAAGCGCATGAGCAGGTTCATGATCGAGCTCTTGCCACTTCCGGTATGCCCGACGAGCGCCACCGTTTCTCCAGGTGCGGCGTGGATGTCGATGTGTTGGAGCACCGGTTTTCCGGCCTCATAACTGAACGAAACGTCATCGAAGACGACTTCGCCTTTAAAGCGTGGGATGCGTTCTGACGACACGTCTTCCCCTTTCTCATCGAGCAACTGGAACATCCGGTCTGCCGAGACGAGCGCCTGCTGGAGTGGCGACAGTTGGTTCATGATTTGCGTCACCGGTTCGAAAATCCGTGAGACGTAATCGATATACGCGTACAGAATCCCGAGCGTGAGCACGCTGCCCGTACCGAGCGTCTGCGCCCCAACGACCCAGATGAGCAAGGCAAGCGCCATATTGCGGAAAAAGTTGACCAAGTTGTGCGACATGAGCGCGTCGAGCTTGAGCAACTTCCGACGCGTCTGGAAATTGTCACTGTTCTTCTCGTTGAACTCGTCATAGACGAGGTCTTCTTTCACATACGATTGAATGATTGGCATCGTTTGAATGCTTTCATTCAATTGGGCGTTCATATCGGCGACGAGTGCCCGCACCCGGAAGTTGTTCCGTGTCGACAGACGTTGGAACAACTTGATCCAGACGATGACGACCGGGATGATGATGAGCGAGACGAGACCGAGTCGGACGTCTAAGAAGAACATGGCGATCAAGACACCAATCATCATGACGACGCTTTGGAATACACGGGCAAGGACGCCTAAATAAAGGTCGCGAATCGTCTCGGTGTCGTTCGTGACCCGGCTGACGATTTTCCCGATTGGTGTCTGGTCAAAGTAACGCACAGGAATCGTCTGTAAGTGCCGCATGACATCGAGCCGCATCGTCTTGACGATTTGGTGGGCCGAACGTTGGAGGAGCATCTGTTGTCCCCAGTTCAACCCTGCCGCAATCAAAAGCAAGATGACATAAAGTCCGGATAAGAAGAGGACAGCCCGGAGATCTGTCTCATAAAATCGGAACACGTCCGTCGATGAGAGCGGCACGATGTTTTCGTAAGTGGCGGCCTCATCGCTACGCGTGATGGTGAGGACGTCGTTCTCTACTTCGCGGACGCCCCCGCTCATGACGGCATCCGGTACGAGATAGTAGCCTTCTGTCGTCTGGACGATCGAGACCGGCCGGACGACCGTCTCCCCATCGAGTCTTGATTCTTTCTCGTAGACGTTCCCGGCAAACGAGACGCTACCCCCTGATTCGACTTGTACCCAATCGCGCTCGATGGCGACGATATGGTCGTCAATGATGATTTTTGCGATATACGGACCGGCAAGTTCTGCGCCGACCGCTAAAAAGAGTAACAACAGACCTAGGAAAATCGAACGCTTCACTTGTTTGGCATAGCCGACGAGTGAGCGAATCGTCTTTTTCCTGCGAACTGGATCTAATTCGTGTTGATCGATCATGAGAGATTCCCCCTTTCCCGGATTACTCCGTCTCCCCTTGTCGAACGTATTGTTCATAATACCAACCGTGTCGTTCCATCAGTTGGTCGTGCGTACCGCGTTCCGTGACGCGGCCGTCTTGTAAGACGAGAATCTGGTCGGCATGGGCCACGGCCGATAGGCGGTGGGCGACGATGAACGTCGTCTGTTCCGACCGGCTCGTCTGTTCCGACCGGCTCGTCCGGACCGAGTCGATGATTCGTGATTCCGTTTTCGCATCGACTGCAGAGAGCGAGTCGTCGAGTAATAGAATCTCAGGGTCTTTGAGCAAGGCTCGGGCAATCGAGAGACGTTGTTTCTGTCCACCCGACAGCATGACCCCTTGCTCACCGACGACCGTATCGAGTCCGTTCTCTAAATGATTGATATCGGTATCGAACGCCGCAAGGCGAATGGCCGTTTGAAGGTCGTCCTCGGTCGCATCGGCCGCCCCGAACAAAATGTTGTCGCGGACCGTCTTCGAGAACAGCAAGTGTTCTTGCGACACGTAGCCGCTCCAGCCTCGGACTTGTTCGAGCTTGATGTCTGAGATGGGGATGCCGTTGACGAGCAACGCATCGTCAATCGGGTATTCCCGGAGCAGTTGACGCAAGAGCGTCGTCTTCCCGGCCCCGGTCGGCCCGACGATCCCAATCGTCTCTCCGCGTGACACGTGGAGCACGATGTCTTCAAGCGACGCACGGTTTGACCCCGGGTACGTGAACGTGAGCGATTTGAACGTGATCTTCTCAGGAACGGCGACATCCGTCGTCCCCGTCGACTCGACGTCTGGCCGTTCGTTCATCGTCGCTTCAATCCGCTCTAAGCTCGCCGTTCCGCGTTGGACGACGTTAATCAATTCTCCGAACGCATACATCGGCCAGATGAGCATCCCGAGATAAATGTTGAACGAGACGAGTTGACCGAGTGTGATGTCGTTCGTGAAGACGAGATACGTCCCGAACGACAGGCCAATCAAGTAGCTCAGTCCGACGAGTAGTTTGATGACCGGCTCGAACAAGACGTCGATTTTGGCGACGTGCATGTTTTTCGCCATGACGTCGTCGGTGATCGTGTCGAACTTCTTCGTATCCGCCTCTTCTTGGACGAACGAGCGGACGACACGAAGCCCTGAAATCGATTCGACGACTTGGTCGTTCATGACCCCGAACGAATCTTGCGCCGCCGTGAAGCGTGCATGGATTTGGCGCCCGAGCTTGTTCATCGACCAGGCGAGAATCGGCATCGGTAACAGTGCCGCGAGCGTCAGCTTCCAATCGATGAACACGCCCATGATGGTGAGCGCGATGAGCGTCATGTTGAACGAATCGACGAGCGTCATGACGCCGAACCCGGCCGTTCGTTCGACCGCTTTCAAATCGTTCGTCGCGAGCGCCATCAAGTCACCCGTGCGATGCTGCTGATAAAATCGCGGCGTCTGCCGAAGCAAATGACCAAAGAAGCGACCCCGCAATTTTTTCTCTAGCAGGAAGGCCGTCCCGAAGAGGCGGGCAATCCATACATACGAAAGGACGTACGATAATACCATGATGCCGAGCAATGACCCGACAATCATAACAAGCCGTTCTGTCGTCAGGCTGCCTTCGCGAATCGCATCAATCGCCTGTCCGATGATCCACGGCGGGAGCATATCGACGACCCCGGTGATAATCAACAAGATGATGGCGACGATATACGTCCGTTTTTGCCGTTTAATAAACCAATCCAATTGTCTAATCAGTTTCATGACTGATTCCCCCTTCCTCCCTTTCCGCGCACGCAAAAAAGCGCACGTCACCTGATTGTGCAACCAATCGGATGAAGTACGCTTCTGAGTCTTCAGTCTTTTGCATGGTCAGGGAAAGGACACTACCCCTATCCAGCTGCCAAATTATGCAGTCAAATACGATATGCAGTCAAATACGAGTAGCCATATGATGTTGTGTGTGTGCGTTGTAGTGTTGGGATGTACTTCATCATGCTGGCTCCTCTCTGTTCATAGTTTGAAAATCTACTAAAACCTTAGCAGACTGTTCAGAAAATTGTCAATATTATTATCGTAAATAATTTGTAACTTTTTACAAGAAGAATGCAGCGAGCATCAAACCGACAAGACCGGTCGCTGTCACGTAATAAATCATTGGCATGAGCGTATAGCGGATAATCGTTCCTTCTTTTCCGAGGAGCCCTGCCACCGAGGCGACTGCGACGACGTTCAAGACGCAAATCATGTTACCGGCGTTCGCCCCCGCCATCTGCATCGACAAGGCAAGTGTCTCGTTGACTCCAACCGACTCGGCGACATTCGTCGTTAAACTCGAGAACATCATGTTCGAGAACGTAGCCGACCCGGAAACGAACGCCCCGAGCGCACCAATCCACGGTGCAACGAGCGGCCAGACGCCACCGAACGTGTCGGCCGCAGCCGTTGCGAGTTCGACCGGCATCGAAGCGAGACCTGCCCCACCATTTTCCGAATGAATGAAAATCCGAACCATCGGCACGGAAGCAGCGAGCGTGATCGCCGTCCCGACGACACCGAGCGTCGTCGCTTTAAACACCGAGGTCACTTGCGACCAACTCATGTTATGGAGGAAGAACGTCGCAATCATCGTCAAGATGAACATGAAGCCTGGTGAATAGAACGGTTCCCACGATGTCGAGATGCCTTCGATACTCAAAATGTTCGGCAAATCGATGCGGACGCTACGCGTCAGTTCGTTCAAGAACGGCACGGTCCGCGTCAACACGAGGAAAATCGTTAAAATCAAGTAAGGGGCCCACGCTTTCCATTGCGGCAGTTCACGCTTGCCTGTCTTGACGGTCGGTTGTTCGAGCGGCTCGTCGAGTTCGTCGACGTATCCGTCAAACGTCCAAACACGCTTCGGCATCAAGATGCCCTTCTTCGCCATCGCAACCAAAATGACGAGACCTGTCAATCCACCGAGCATACCTCCAAATTCAAATCCTAGGACGAGCGTCCATAAATAGGCCGGGATGCTGTAGACGAGCGCTGCGACGAGCGCGATTGGCAACACTTCAAACGCCGGTTTGACCGACTTTTGTTTACTGAAGAACCGCGTCAGCATCAAAATGAGAATGAACGGAATAAACAGACCGACGACCATATCGATGAGCACCGTCTGCAAGACGACGCTCGTCAAAAACTCAATCGCTTCCGGTTGACTCACGTCGAGCGAAAGACCGTTCCCGATCCCGATCAGTGCAGGAGTCCCAACCGCGCCGAACGTGACGGCGGAAACGTTGGCCGACAGTGCGATGACGACAGCCGCAATCGGTGAGAAGCCTAGTGCGATTAGAAGCGGGGCCGCGACCGTGGCCGGAGTCCCGAAACCGGATGCCCCTTCGATGAAAGAAACGAACAGCCAGCCGACGATGAGTACTTGAATCCGTGGATCCGGCGTAATCGTGACAAACCCGGAGCGGATGGCGTTCATCCCACCGCCCTCTTTCATCGTGTTCATCATTCCAATCGCACCGTAGACGATCCAAGCCGCCGTAATGGCGATGACGAGCCCTTGTAGAACAGCCGCCGTGATTTGTGTGGCGTCGAGTTGCCAGACGAAAAATGCGAGAATTGCTGTTAAAACGAGCGAAAGTGGCATCGCAATCGATGCCGGTAACCGCATAATGACCAGTAAGATGAGCACCGATACAATCGGCATCAGTGCTGTAATCCATTCGAAAATTGTCAATGTAGACCCACCTTTTCAGTTTTTTCCCCTATACCGTAAACCGATGTCCCACTACGATTGTTCCTCAACGAGGCGCTCTAACGCGCGCTCGATGACATCATACGGAAATCCTTTGCGCCGAAGCTGCATCTTCATGCGCTGTTTCCGTTCGAATGCATCATATCCGCTATACTTTCGATTCAACTTTTCGGCTTGTGTCAAACAGGCCGCAAGCTCGACGTCCTCATCCTCGTTTTCCCAAAACGTGTGAATCGCCTCTGAAATAATATCAAACGTGAAACCCCTTTGCATCAGGGTTTGTTGAATTCTTTGTTGCACTTCTGTGGCGGAACGTCGATCTGTTTCCATTTGTTTCCTTTTAACAAACTTTCCGGCCTTTTCGAGCTGATCCTCATGCGTGAGGGAGGCGATCACGTCTTCGATGATCGTTTGGGCGATGCCAAATTGCGCAAGCTCTCGTTTGATTTTCACAGGTCCGCTCGGACTCGTGTTGAACTTCGTCTGCACGTAGGCTTTGGCGAACTCGGCATCGTTCAAGTAACGCTGTTCGATCAAACGGTCCGTAACGCGTTTAATGACCGGTTCGCTTACTTCTTTCTTCATCAAATAGTCATGCACCTCTGAAACGGCACGCATTCGGTACGACAAATAGTTGACGGCCGCTTTGTAAGCCTTTTGCTCCTCTTCGGCTTCGAGTACGTCACGGACGAAGTCATCTTCAAGCTCCATCCCTCTCGTCAATCCATATTTAATGAACACATCGACATCGATCGCAAAGGCAAACTCTTCTTTGCCGTCTTTCTCGACGAAGACGTTCAACCGGTCTTTGTTTTTCTGTTGCGTCGTAAACTTGGCGATTTTCACAAAAACCCTCCTTTTCCTAGTTCTAACATATCACGTTCCCCGCTTAAGGAGGATTTTTGATAAGTTAGAAGAAAGGGTATTCACAATACGAACGACCCACTTTCTTTATGGAACTCATACCCGTTTTGAAATCGCTTCAATATACTGGAGGGAGACTCATGAAAATTGCAATTACCGGTGGGACCGGATTGATCGGTCGTCCGCTCGTCCGCGCCCTTGCTGAGGCCGGCCATCAAGTCGTCGTCCTGACACGCAATCCGCGGCCGCGGCAAGGAGGCATCTCCTTCGTGGAATGGATGACACCGGACAGCCAGCCGGAAACAGCGCTCCAAGACGTCGACGCCTTCATCCATTTGGCCGGCGCCTCGATCAACGACGGGCGTTGGACCCATAAACAAAAACAAGCCATCCTACAAAGTCGACTCGACGGAACGAAAGAGCTTGTGCGCATCATTAAAAATATGAAGCAAAAACCGAGTGTCGTCATCAGCGGCTCGGCCATCGGAATATATGGTGAAGACCGCTCGATCACGTACTCCGAGTCCACACCGCTCCCGGAACGGACAAACTTCTTAGGGAACGTATGCGTGCTTTGGGAAAAAGAAGCCGCCCCAATCGAAGAGATGGGAATCCGGCTCGCATTTATGCGGACAGGTGTCGTCCTATCAAATGACGGCGGCGCGTTCCCGCTCATGAAGTTACCGTACACGTTTGGCGTCGGCGGAAAAATCGGTTCCGGAAAACAGTGGGTCCCGTGGGTTCACCTCGACGACCTCGTTCGTCTATTTGTCCATGTCATCGAGACCCCGGCCATCGCGGGTCCCGTCAACGGAACAGCCCCGACGCCAGTCACGATGGATGAGTTCGGACGAACCATCGCCCGCGTCATGCATCGTCCGCACTGGATTCCCGCACCGGCACCGCTCATGAAACTCGCGCTCGGTGAGAAAAGCGTCATCGTCTTAGAAGGCGCGAAAGTCGTCCCGACGAAAGCGCTCAACCATGGGTTCAAGTTCCGTTATGAGACATTGGAGCCCGCACTGAAACAACTGCTACATTTAACTTGAGGAGGATATACAATACGTGAGTAACTTATTGATTCGTAACGCCCATATTTACCCGATCACCGCTCCCCACTTCTACGGGGACTTGCGCGTCAAAGACGGCAAGATTGTCGAAATGGCCGATCTTCTCGACCCGCTCGAAGATGAGACGGTCATCGAGGCCGAGGGAAACTTCTTATTCCCCGGTTTTATCGATGCCCATACGCACCTCGGACTCTATGACGAAGGAACCGGCTCGGTCGGGAACGATGCGAACGAGACGGTCGAAGCGATGACGCCGCATGCCCGGGCCATCGACGGTGTCTATCCGCTCGACGAAGGGTTTGAAGAAGCACTTCGGGCCGGTGTCACGGCCGTCCAAGTCATGCCCGGTAGCATGAACGTCATCGGCGGCGTGACAAGCGTCATCAAAACACACGGTCGCTTCATCGAAGATATGATTCTCAGGCGGTATGCCGGGCTCAAGATGGCGCTCGGCGAAAACCCGAAGCGCATCCACAGCATGGGCAAGACAGGTGATTTGACGAGGATGGGGATTATGGGGCTTCTGCGCGAGGCGTTCCGGACCGTCGACTCGACGAAGACGATTGGCACGTTCGGCAGCCAGATGATCCAGCTCGCCCTTGACCGAAAGATGCCGGTTCGAGTCCACGCCCATCGCGCCGATGATATTTTATCGGTCGTCCGTTTCGCCGAAGAGTTCGACCTCGACTACCGCATCGAACATTGCACGGAAGGTCATCTCGTCGCCGAAAAGTTGCGTGAGCTTGGGGTGAAGCACGTCACCGTGGGGCCGACGTTCACGCGCAAATCAAAAATCGAGCTTCAAAACAAGACGTGGGAGACGTACCGGATCCTACACGAGCACGGCATGATCGTCTCGATCACGACCGACCACCCGTATACACCGGTCCAATACTTGAACCTTTGTGCCGGACTCGCCGCACGTGAATGGCTGCCGGTCGATGTCGCGCTACGCGCCATCACGATTCACCCGGCCGAATCGCTCGGTGTCGACGACCGAATCGGCTCGCTCGAAGTCGGGAAAGATGCCGACCTTGTGCTCTGGAGCCACTTCCCGCTCGACTACATGTCGAAGCCGATTATGACGATTGTGAACGGTCAAATTGTGTATGCGACAGAACGCGCGAAAAACGCATCATGAGATGGACTAATTTTCATCTTTAAGCAGCAAGGATACCCCTACTTCAATCGTGTCCCGGGCACAGCCCGACGATAAGTGGGGGAGGAATTTCCATCATCTTCGGGATAGGACACAATAATGCTAAACATGTGCATGATAACCGCTTATGAACTCCTACCTTGCCTCCTCCCTTCTATTAGTTAAGTCAATTCATTTTCCGCTAAAAAAACGGGTATCGTTTATGTAGGGAAAGGTGGTGAGTACCACGTCTACAATCATTGCAAAAATACAAATCTACAGCCTAGCCTCTCAAGCCGCTACTCTGAGGGCGACGATGGACGCGTACCGATCGGCCTGTGACTGGCTGTCGGGACACGTCTTCGAGACGAGGGACCTGAACCCGGTGAGCCTCAACGACTCGCACTATGCCGAGATCAGGAGACGCTTCGGCCTGAAGAGCCAGATGGCCCAGTCGGTCATGAAGACGGTGGTCGCCCGGTACAAGTCGGCGAGGTCGAACGGGCACGCATGGTCCCGTATCGAGTTCAAGCGTCCCGAGTACGACCTCGTCTGGAACCGGGACTACTCGCTCACCCGGGACTGGTTCAGCGTGAATACGCTGGACGGCCGGATCAAGCTGGACTATGCGCGCAAGGGCATGAGGCGGTACTTCAACGGGACGTGGCGGTTCGGCACGGCCAAACTGGTGCACAAACACGAGAAATGGTTCCTGCACATCCCCGTGACGAAGGCGTTCCCTGAACTCGCCGACGCCCGTGTCACCAACGTCGTCGGCGTGGACCTCGGCATCAACTTCCTGGCGGTCACGTACGATAGCCAGGGCGAGACCGCCTTCTACGACGGAAGAACGGTGAAGCACAAGTGAGGCACGTCCAAAGCCACCCGCAAACAGCTGCAACGACGGCAGACCCCATCGGCCCGCAAGCGGCTGAGACAGCTCGGCTCGAGAGAAAACCGTTATGTGACCGATATGAACCATCAAGTCACGAAGGCACTCGTCGACCGGCATCCGAGGGGCACGCTGTTCGTGTTGGAGGACCTGACCGGCATCCGTGCCGCCACAGAGAAGGTACGCGCGAGAAACCGCTACGTCTCCGTGTCGTGGGCGTTCTACCAGTTCCGTCAAATGCTCGCGTACAAGGCCGCCATGAACGGTCAGAAAGTGATCGTCGTCGACCCGAGACACGCCTCCCAGACCTGCCCGACATGCGGGCACACCGATAAGGCGAACCGGGACAAGAGGCTGCACACGTTCCAATGCAAGAACTGCCGGTACCGGTCGAACGACGACCGGGTCGGCGCGATGAACCTGCATCGGAAAGGCATCGACCACATCGGTGCAGGTGCCACGGGAGCATGACTCCCGTGGCAGGGGCGAGGTCAACCGTCCCGATGTTCCGCCATACGAAGGTAGGAGGCGCACGAGCGCCGTCCGCACTACCGGGCAGGAACGAGCGTAACCGCACCCTACGAGGGTAGGGGCGCCGTCGAGTCCTCGACGGACGCAAGCCCCCACTTCAGACGGACCGTCAGTTCGTTAAGTGGTGGGTTGTTGACAAGCGTTTTTACGCATAATTTACTTGCTTTTTTAAAAAATCTATATAAAATTATCTTGTAACTTCAAAAAAGCAACCAAGGCGGTTCGAACAGCGAAGCCAGAAGTATGCTTTCGTTACGACTATTCTTCAGCGGTCTGAAATAGGAGGAGGAATGTAAAGGTGCTCAAATTTCGTGAGCTCACCGACTGCGCGGAGTTGTTCGAACTGATGCAACACCCAGATGTCTTTCCGTATGTCCGTCAAAAGACGGTCCACTTTGACGAGTTTTTATTTAGCACGAAGCAAGTAATCGAGCTAGAAGAGCAAGGAAACATCATCTCACGCACCATCACGAACGAGTTCGGGACCCCGATTGGGACAATCAGCTTGTTCGATGTGGAATCCGGCTACGGGTTCCTCGGTACGTGGCTTGGCAAACCGTATCACGGGAAAGGTTACAATCAAGTCGCGAAAGAAGCGTTCTTCTCAGAATTGTTCTTCGAGCTTGATATTGAAAGTGTATTTTTTAAAATCCGAAAATCGAATGAACGCTCGATCGCCGCGGCCGAAAAGTTGCCGTACGCGTTTTGCGCCAATGAGATTCGTTCGGAGCTGTTTGTTGAAATCAATCAAGGGGACGTCGAGTACGTACTATATGAAGTGTCAAAGTCGAGCTTCCAGCTTTACTTGCACTCGCTCCATGCCCCAGAATTCGAGATTGCCTACGAGGCGCAACTCGAAGCTTAAGCCAATTCTGACAAAGAATTGGCTTTTTTGTGGCGTTTTTGTGTGGATTGCATGAGGACAACTTTACGGCGATGAATATTTCTGTTCTAATTCGGAGAGATAGGTATGATAGAAGTATGAGGGATTTCTCACACGCCCCGTTAACTGTTTTGTAAAGGAGAATGGACCATGTCAGAACCAACGTTTCGAATTTTAGTGACTGATGATGAAGAACAAATGCGGGATTTGCTCGTCTCGAACTTAGAGAAGGAAGGATACAAGACCGTCACGGCGACGAACGGGCTCGAAGCGATCGAGCTGTTGAAAGCACAGTCGTTCCACCTCGTCTTACTCGATGTGATGATGCCTGAACTTGACGGGCTAACGGCGTGCATGCGTATCCGTGAGTTCTCGAACGTGCCGATCATCATGCTCACGGCCCGTTCCGAGGAACTCGACCGCATTCACGGATTGAAGATTGGGGCAGACGACTACATCACAAAGCCGTTCAGCCCACGGGAACTGCTCGCCCGGATTGAAGCGACGCTTCGCCGGACACACAACTTCTCAAAAGAACAAGAAGCGACGTTCGATGTCGGCGTGTTATCGATTGATGTCGAAGGACGTGCGGTCAGCGTGAAAGGAAAGACCGTCAACTTGACCCGTAAAGAGTTCGACCTCCTCTACTTGTTCATCACGAACGAAGAGAAAGTCTTCTCTCGCGAACAGCTGCTCGACCAAATTTGGGGAACCGAGTATCACGGGAACCTTCGCACGGTCGACACACACATTAAAACGCTCCGCCTGAAGCTCGGCGAAGCCGGCGGCTACATTCAAACGGTCTGGGGGATCGGCTATAAGTTCGAGGCGAACGTATGAAGCAATACACGATCCGGAAGCGGATTTGGATCACCATTTGGACGGCCAGCCTCTTCTCCGCGTTCGTGTTCATCATCATGACGTTTTACTTGTACGACAAGTTCTACATCCAGACGCAAGAAGAACTACTCATCAACCGCGGAGAGAAGCTCGTCACCATCTACAAGGCAGACGGGTTCTCTGACGCGTTCTCTGACAGCATGACGTACACGAACGAATTGACGGAGACGAAAGTGTTCTTATCTTCCGTCAAAGAGGACGGGCTCGGCTCAGGCAAGACGTTTTTGCGCGAACAAGACCTAGCCCGACTCCAGGACGGCTACGCCATCTCGGTCACACGCAAGCATCCGACCGAGGACGTCGATATCCTCATGTCGGCCTTCCCGCTCATTCGTAACGGAGAGCTCGACAACGCGCTCATCCTTTATATGGAGCTGAGTAAAATCAGTGAGCCGTTCCAACCGATTCGGCTCATGATTACGTTTTTACTCCTCCTCATGGTCGTCAATCTGCTCATCTTCGGGACGCAAATCATCGACACCATCATTCAACCACTCATCCAGATGAAACGCGCCTCACAAGTATATGCCAAAGGCGACTTTTCGCACCGCATCCCCATCTACTATGATGACGAGATCGGTGAACTGGCCGAGACGCTCAACCGGATGGCCGAATCGCTCGGGCTCGTCGAAGAGCAGCGAAAAGAGTTTTTGGCGAACGTCAGCCATGAGCTCCGGACCCCGCTGTCTTACATCCGCGGTTACACGGAGATGCTTCAAGACCCATCGCTCGATGAGAAGACGAAAGCACAATATTACGACATCATCGAGAACGAGACGGAACGCTTGCAACGGCTCGTCAACGATTTACTCGACCTCGCCCAACTTGAACGCGACTCGTACCCGATGACGAAAGAGCCGGTCGTCTACTCGCAAGTGCTTGAAGACGTATTGTATCGCTTCGAACCGATCGCACAGGCGAAAGGCGTCGCCATCGAGACGGATCTCGACTTTGACCTCATCATCCTCGGAGACCACGATCGCCTCGAACAAGTCGTCGGGAACTTGCTCGATAATGCGCTACGGTATACGGAGGCCGGCAAAGCCATCCATGTGAAGACGTTTTCTGAGGAAGGATATGCCATCACCGAGATTCGTGATGAAGGCCGCGGCATCCCGCGGAAAGATCTCGACAAGTTGACGGAACGATTCTATCGCGTCAACAAGTCCCGGACCCGCGAAGACGGTGGCACCGGTCTCGGACTCGCCATCGCCAAACACATCATGGAACGTCACGGAGGCTCGATCCATTTCGCTTCCGAAGTCGGTCAAGGCACGACGGTCACACTTGGCCTGCCACTGCTACCGGATGACGAATTCGACATATAAAAAGGCAGCTGCGGCTGACTATCGGACTGTAGACAAAACATTGTCTGCAGTTTTTTTATTTGTCCGACCGGGCACAGCTCGCTTTTCTGGGGGCAAGCAGGGAGCCGCATCGCTTAATGCTGCTGGGTCTCCCTTTGCTTGCTATTCCCCTAGAGGTCTCGCCGTGCCCTTGGTCGGTCCAAGCATCCATCCCTCTTTTCGTACCCTCGTCCATTTTTTATAATGAGAGGTAGAGAACCCGTCATGGGGGCGAATCGGACGATCAGGAAATCAACAGAATCGGAAACCAATCGAACACGATTGGAGATGGTCACGCCAGACGAGCGCGTGTTCGCGGACGCAAAAGAGAAGCATGACATGCGTTGGACCCGTTACCGGGGACTTGAAAAAGTTTCAATGCAGACGATGCTTACCTTTGCTGCCCTCAATCTCAAGAAGATGGCGGGCAGAGCGCCCTCATTTGTGTGGCCGTCAACAGTGGTTGAGGTCTTTTTACTTTAATTACCGAAAGCTGCTGCACATGATCCGACCACTGATGATACCCCGAAAAGGTCTAATAAAGCCTCTCTCGTATCTGGACCAGCATCTTTGGCAGCTAGTCGGACGGCTTGATTGAGTGATGCTGTCTTACTTAGCTTATCCTCTCGCGACATTTGGTAATACGGTTTGACGGCTTTTACGAACTTAGTTGCTCCTCCGACCGATTTAAGTGCAGATTTGATTTTAAGGATTTTAGCGGGTGTGAAGTTAACCACGAGTGCACTGCCCACTGCTCCTACTCAACCAGCAATCGACGAGACACTTGCTGCCCGGAACACAACTGATTCTCCATTCTCATTTAATTCAAGATGGAAGCTGACTTCACTCTCGAGATGAGCCTTAATAGCATCTTCACCCTGCAAGATTATCTCATCAGGCATGTTCTCGATTGCAGTCAATAATTCAATTAATTCCAAATCCTCCTCACTTAATTCTTCCTCAGCACTAGCTACACCCATTGGGATGAAAGCTACTGAAAACAGGAGTACTATCGACATTACAAGAGATAAAAGTTTTGACTTTTTGGGCATGATCTCAGCCCTCCTTAGTAGTTTTGACTGCAAACTTAAGTCCAACAACAGCTATAAATACTGCAATGGTGACTATAGTCTTTGTTGTATTGGTCATTCCATCGACAAAGAAATACATAAATGTTACTGCGGCGAGCAACAAAATGTAAATCCACTCTTTAGCTGAATTTTTCATATGTCCAACCTCCTAACAGTTGCCAAATTAACATACTCAATCATGGAACGAAACCCCTGGAAAAATCGTTAAAGGGAAAAGACATGCGTCTTAAATTGGAACTAGGGAAATATATATTTTACGGCGGTTATGAAAAAAGTAGACTTATGAAAGGTAGAGAACCAGTCAACGAAAAAGTCACGTTTCAGTTCGCCTGAAACGTGACTTTGTCTTCAATCTGAAAGGCAGCCGCGGCTACCTTTTTTTATATGTCTTGGCCTTTGAACGTTTCTTCCGATTCGTTCATGAGCCGCTCACGCTCGGCGTGGGTCTGCGGGAAGCCGTTCGCTTGCCATTCGGCCCGGTGGTTCGAGTCGAGCTGGGTAAGTCCCGCCTCGGCCTCGTCCTTATCCGAATCGACACTCTCCATCCGGTCCATCTTGCTCCACGTGTCATCCTCGCGGTCTTGCGTCAGCAGTGCCGCCACTTTCGGCGCCACGAGCGCGGCCCCGGCGACGCCAAGGACGATACCCATTAACACTTTTTTATCCATGCTACCCCTCCTTAGTCACTATGTACGGATAATTCCACCATTGTTTTAAATCGAAACCATTTCGTGAAGCGTTTACACGAAATCAGAAAGTGGAATAACAGAGAAACAAGGAGGCGAAACGAATGAAAAAAGAAAACCGGCCATCTAAGCGTCGCTTCGACAATCCGGACGCCGTCGATACAGACAAGGACAGCATCTTCGACGAGGAAGGGATGGAGACGGTCGACCCGATTCCAGTCGAAGAATTGAATCAAGAAGTGAAAGACGAGAAGCGTAAGCGCCACTCAAAAGACGACTCGGTTAGCGAGAAAAAATATAACTAACGTAAAAGGATGCGGCTCGGCCGCATCCTTTTACGTTAAATCTTTCGGCGAGAAGCCGTATGGAAGCATCTCTTCTTTTGTCATCACTTTCGTGTCTCCCGCCATATTCGCCAAAATCAACGTGAAGTCGTCACTCGCGAACTCGGCGATGACTTGACGGCAAGCACCGCACGGCGAGATCGGCCCGTCTGTGTCACCGACGACGACGACCGTCTCAATCGTCTTGCTGCCTTCTGACACGGCCTTAAAGATGGCCGTCCGTTCAGCACACATCGACAAACCGTATGAGGCGTTCTCGACGTTACAACCGGAAATCTCTTTCCCCGTCTCATCGATGACGACGGCGCCGACATTGAATTTTGAATAAGGCGTATATGCGCGCGTACGGGCCGCGATCGCCTTTTGGACAAGTTCGTTCACTTGGTCTTGTGGAATCATTGGATGTTCCTCCGCTTCGTTTTCTAAAGGAAGTCTGACATCTGAACTATACAATGAAAACGCTTTCTCATCAAGCGTTTTCATCGACTTGTCAATATTTCTTCTTTTTCTTTTTCTCGAAGACGACGACCGACTCGACGTGCGCCGTCTGCGGGAACATGTCATACGGTTGCACGTAATTCACTTTGTATCCAGCTTTCATCAATTGATCCGCATCACGGGCGAGCGTCTGTGGGTTACATGACACATAGACGAGTCGTTGCGCCTTCGAAGAGATGATCGCGTTCAACAGTTGGTGGTCGATTCCGGTGCGCGGTGGGTCGACGACGATGACGTCAGGGATCCATCCGTCCTTCACCCAACGCGGAATCCAGTGCTCGGCCCGGCCTTCGACATACGTCGCATGGTTGAACCCGTTCTCGCGCATATGGGCATTGGCGTCTTCGACCGCCTCTGGGACGACTTCCATCCCGCGAATCTCTTTGGCGTGCGGCGCGAGCCACAGCCCGATCGACCCGACGCCGGCATATGCGTCAATGACACGTTCTTCGCCCGTCAAAGCGGCCGCCTCGACGACTTCACGATACATGACCTCGGTCTGGGCCGGGTTCAGTTGGAAGAACGCGCGTGGCGACAAGTGGTAATGGACGTCGTCGAGCTGTTCGTCCATCTTCTCTTGGCCGGCGATGTGAATCGTACGATAGCCGAAGATGACGCCCGAACGGTTCGAGTTGATGTTCAAATGGAACGAGACGACGTTCGGCAACCCCATGATGCGATCGCTAAGTTCGTCTAGGTCCGGTACATCTTCGTGCCCGACGACGAGGACGACTTGGACGTCGTTCGTCTTATAGCCCGAGCGGACGACGACAGTCCGGGCAAAGCCAGTATCACGACGCGCGTCGTACACCGGGATGTCGAGCTCGTTCAAGATCCGGACGATGGCGTTGTTGATATTCGTCGTGTCGCGCTGTTGAACCATACAATGTTCAATCGGGACGAGCGTATTCGAGTTCGGTTTATACAGCCCCGACACGATTTCACCACGACGGACACTGAGCGGGAACTGAGATTTGTTTCGGTAATACCAAGGATCTTTCATCCCTTTTGTCGGGCGGATGTCCGATTTGTCGACGTTCAGTTTCGTCTTTTGACGGAACGCGTTGCGAACGATTTCTTCCTTATACTCCATTTGAAGGCGTGGGCTCATATGTTGAATCTGACAGCCCCCACACTCGTCATAGATTGGGCACGGCGGTTTGACACGGTCTTTTGACGCATTGTCGCGCTTGACGACACGGGCCTCGGCATAGTTTCGTTCGACGCGTGTAATCTCGACTTTCGCCTCTTCACCCGGCAACAAGTTCGGAATAAAGACGACCATCCGATTGATGGTCGCAATCCCCTCCCCGTTAATTCCGAGACGTTCGGCGGTGACGCTCTTGTAATCTCCTACGATCAGTTTCAATGTGTTTCATCCTTTCGATCCTTGTTCTAAATCTTTGGCGTAACGTACGACTTTCGCACGTAAGGAATCAATGTCAGCTAACAGGCGATGCAAATCCTCTGGCGTCGTGTGCTCGTCCAACGTATTGACTGACAGACAGAGCAATTCCGTTCTCGATTTCAACACATTCATTTTTCCTGCCGTATCGGTTCGTGATTTACCCATCTCATGATCGCTCCTTTGGTTCGTGACAAAGAGTTGTTATTATAGCATACTATTTCGTGTAACTAGATGAAAAGGTGGAATCAACATGCAAAACATCTCGACAACGTTTGATCCGTGGGAAGCGTATCTCGATCAAACCGAGTTCGGTCGTCTCGTCCTTTCGAACGTGGAAGTGACGACGACCAAACTATGCAACATGCGCTGCGAACACTGTGCCGTCGGCTATATGCTCGACCAGACCGAAACTCCTGAAGTGCCCCTCGAACTGCTCATCTCGCGTCTCGACGAGATTGAACATTTGCGTGCGTTCTCGATTACGGGCGGCGAGCCGATGCTATCAATGAAATCGGTCCGCAACTACGTCGTGCCGCTGCTCAAATATGCCAAGGAACGCGGGGCTAGGACGCAAATCAATTCGAACTTGACGTTGCCGTTGTCTCGCTATCATCTTATTACCCCGTACCTCGACGTTTTGCACATTTCGCATAACTGGGGGACGGATGCCGACTTTTTAGAAGGCGGATTCGCGATGATGGATCGGAAGCCGAGCAAGGCCGCGCGGTTGAAGATGCTCCAGACGATGAAAGACAACGCCCGTGCCCTCACATCAGAAGGCATTATCGTATCGGCCGAGACGATGCTCAACAAACGGACGATTCCTCATCTGAAGGCAATCCATGAGGAAATCGTCTCGCTCGGCTGTCAGCGCATGGAGGTACACCCGATGTACCCCGCCGACTTTGCGAGCGCGCTCGAATCGGCCTCGCTCCCGGACATTCGCCAAGCCATCCACGACCTGCTCGACGTGCGGGATGAAAACGTTTGGATGCTGTTCGGTACGTTGCCTTTCTATGCGTGTTCCGACTTACCGGAAGACCGCGCCTTGTTGAAGCGGCTGCATGAAGCGAAAAACGTCACAGTCCGAAACGACCCAGACGGCCGTTCTCGTTTGAACACGAACATCTTTGACGGTGAGATTATCGTCACTGATTTCGGCGATGAACTCGGGTCGCTCGGGACGTTGTATGACACATCGTTCCAAGAGGCGTATGAGACGTGGACGAACAGTGCCTTGAACGCGACGTTGTCTTGTCATTGTCCGGCCGTGAAATGTCTCGGTCCGAACGCGCTCGTCAAGCAAGCGTACTATCCAGAAATTGACTTCCAAAAACGTGTCGCCGACCCGTTTTAATTCCTTCGCATCGGGAAATATTTAGTATCTAAACTGAATCGAGGTGTATGAGATGACTGCCATCTATGTATTCATGATCACCGTCATGGCCATCATCATTTTCGGTGGTGTGCTTAGCATCTTATTGACAGCCGCATTCGTTTCAGACAAAGTAGACCGTGATGAAGTTTTCAGTCAAGGCAGTTGGGACGATGAGCTCTTACATTTGAACCATCTCACTCAACCGATTGACGAAACAAAAAGCTGAGAACCTTCTCAGCTTTTTACTATGTAATGACGAGGTGAACTATGCAACGGTTTCGTTTTTCGATTTTATTGCTTATCGTATTTATTTCCGGGTTGATTCAAGGGGCGCTCATCCCGCTGTTATCGACGCTCATCGAACGCGACGGGACCCCTGCATGGTTGAATGGCCTGAACGCCACGATGCTCTATCTCGGTGTCATCGTCTCGGCGCCATTGCTCGAACGGTTCGTCCGCAAGTACGGGTTTCGACCGACCATCGTCTTAGGCATCGTCTTGACGGCGCTCGCGACGTTCTTCTTACCACTTTGGCCAACGCTCTTTGCCTGGGCCGTCATGCGTTTCGTCATCGGTTTTGGTGACTCCGCACTCCATTACGGCTCGCAAGTATGGGTGACGTCCGTGAGCGAAAAACGAAGCCTCGGTCGAGCGATGGCGTACTACGGCATGTCGTTCAGTCTCGGCTTTGCCGTCGGTCCACTCATCGCACCGCTCGTCGACCTGCATTTCTGGTTGCCGTTCCTCGTCTTGATTTTCTTCTGTCTCGCCTCACTCGTCCTCATCTTTAAAGTCGAGAACGAATTTCCTGAAGCGGAGAAAGTGAAAACAGACTCGACCGGGCGGATTCGGCTTGTGTTGATTGGTGCCGGCTATACGCTGCTCCCTGCCTTTACATACGGGTTTCTCGAGGCGAGCTTGAATGCGAACTTGCCAATCTTCACGGTCCGAAACGACATCGGGCTCGCTCAAACGAGTACGCTGATCACGACGTTCATCGTCGCTTCCATCCTCGTCCAACTCCCGCTCGGTCGTCTTGCCGATCACTTCGGGAAGAAACGCATCTTACAAATCGTGTTGACGCTCGGTACGGTATTGTTTGCGCTCGCGAACTTAGCCGTCGACCATTATGTGTGGCTACTCGTCTTGTTCGCCTTGGCCGGGGCCGGTCTCGGATCGACTTATTCCCTCGGCCTCGCCCATATGACCGAAGTGTTGCCACGCTCGCTGTTACCGACCGGCAACATGCTCTATAGCATCGCGTTCAGCGTCGGTTCGATTAGTGGTCCGATGATCGGTGCGTTTTGGATCAGTTTGCCAAAAGACGTATATTTTCTCATGTATACACTCATCCTCGGGATTCTCGCCGTCAGCCTGTTCACGGCCAAAGCCAAACCGATTGATATGTAAAAAGGGATGGAGCTCGCCGGAGCCCCATCCCTTTTCGTTTATTCTCTCGCCGGACCGACGCGGACGTCGTTTCGCTCGAACGCCTGAATGAACACTTCATCGAGCGCGTACGGTTCTGTCTCAAGTGTGGCCAACACGTCCGACTTGAGCGTCACCTCGATGACCCGGTCGTTAATTTGCCATTTCGTCTGAATGTCGTCGCCTTGTCGCACGGCACGCGCATCCACTTGGTCATGGTGCTCTTTTAACCCCCGACTCACGCACTTCATCACGTACTTGACGTACTCATCACGCGGTTGCCGCGAGACGAGTATATTGCGGACAATCTGGTTTCTCGTCACGTTCTTTCCTCCTTCCTTTATGACACGTTGTACGCAAGTCTTTACGACGAAGACCGACTGTGAACTGAAAGAATTCAGAATTTTTAATATATTTTCCCATGAGAACACAATTCCGTCAACCGTGCTTCAATCTCATTTGCGAACAGACTGTTTACGACCTTGGAAGTAAGTCGATAAATAAATCCCCGCGACGACGAACAACAGCCCGACGAGTGCATTCCACGGAATCGTCTCTCCGAGTAAAACACCCGATAAGATGACCCCGAATAAGGGAACAAAGAACATATAGAGTGACACGCGGCTGACCGGATTATATTTCATCAGCGTGTTCCATAAGGTGAACCCGACCGCAGATAACAGTGCCAAGTATAAGAGGAATAACAGCGTTTTCCCGGTGTATGGCAAGAACACACCAACTGGGTCCAGTACCAGGCCAACGGTGAGCAGGCCGAGCGATCCGAACACCATCGCCCAAGCCGTCATCGGCGCGACGTCGTGGCTACGGGAGTAATCTTTTGCGATCAAGTTGCCGAACGCCCCCGAGACCATCGCCAAAATGAGCAACACTTCCCCGACCCCAAACCCGATCTCCGAACTCGCGGACGGCCAGTTGGCGATGACGATGCCGGAAAAGCCGAGTGTGAGGGCGATTCCTTTCAACCGATTCAACCGGTCGTCCTCATACCGAAAATGCGCAAGCGCCATTTGGAAGAAGGACGTCGAACCCGCGATAATCGAACCTTGCACGCCCGTCGACAGCGACAGTCCGACGTAGAAAAATAAATATTGTAAAAATGTCAGAAACGCACCGAGGTGCGCATACGCCTTCACGCGTTCGACCGTCAAATGAATCGGTCGCTTGAAGACGGTACGGCTAATCAATAAAAGTAAGACACCCGCAAGCAAAAACCGTTCTCCAGCAAAAATGAGTTGCTGACCATATTCGTCCGGACTGATTTCAAGCGCTTCATAGCTTAGTTTGATAAACGGGAACGCACTCCCCCATAAGAACGTGTTCAATAAAGCGAACAACGTGACGGTCCAAGGCCGTTGAAACAAGTTGGGCATGTCACCAAATCTCCTTAATCTTTTAGTTTGTGAGTTGTTCTCTTCCATGATAAAATAACCTTACATGATAATAATTATAAATAAGGATAATCGATTGAAACCAATAAAAACCCTCATTTTAAGGGTTTGGATAATGATAATCATCCTCATCCATTATCATTTAAGTGATATCCATTATCAATTAGAAAGAGGTGCTTCATGAACACATCAACCGCTACACACGAAAAAAGCCACGTCTTCAAACGGGCAAGTTGGTTCGAGCATATCGAGCTCATCATGGCGCTCTTCAGCGGTGTATTGATTGTACTCGCTTATCTCGCTGAAAAACAAGTTGGAACGCCGTGGATTTATGTCACTTTGTATTTGTCTGCCTTCTTGATTGGGGGGTACGCCAAGGCGAAAGAAGGATTGACCGACACGTGGGAGACGCGGTCGCTGAACGTCGAGCTGTTGATGATCATCGCGGCGATCGGCGCCGCCTCGATTGGCTATTGGATGGAAGGTGCCATCCTCATTTTCATTTTCGCCTTATCGGGTGCCCTCGAGACGTATACGATGAACAAGAACGAGCGTGCCCTCGAGTCGCTCATGGAACTGCAACCTGAACAAGCGACCCGATTTAACGACGAGGGCGGGTTAGACGTCGTGCATATCGACGAACTGTCGGTCGGGGACCGGATTTACGTCCGCCCTGGGGAACGAATCCCGGTCGACGGACGCATCTTGAGCGGTAGCGCCTCGATCGAGGAAGCTGCGATCACAGGTGAATCGATTCCAGTCGAGCGCAACGTCGGTGACGACGTGTTCGGTTCGAGTGTGAACTTGAACGGCGTTTTGACGCTCGAAGTCACAAAACTCGCCACGGAGACGTTGTTCCAAAAGATCATTCAAATGGTCCAACAAGCGCAGGAAGAGAAGTCCCCGTCCGCTCAATTCATCGACCGCTACGAAGGACGTTACGTCCAAGTCGTCTTGTTATCGGTTGCGGCCATCATCTTGCTCGGTCCCGTCTTCACGCCTTGGTCGCTCGAGACGAGCATATATCGTGGCATGATTTTGCTCGTCGTCGCCTCCCCTTGTGCGCTCGTCGCAGCGATCACGCCAGCCGCTTTGGCCGCCATCGCCTCGTCCGCCAAACACGGCATCTTGTTTAAAGGCGGCGTCCATATCGAGAACATGGGGCGGCTCAAAGCGATCGCGTTCGACAAAACAGGAACACTTACGATCGGAAAACCCGAAGTCCAGCACGTTCTGCTTCACCCGGACGTCACACAACATGACGTCTTCCGGATCGTCAGTTTGATTGAAGAGCATTCGATGCACCCGCTCGCCGAAGCGCTCGTTGCCTACACGGGAAAACATACCGGCACGATGGAACAGTTCAAAGACGTCACCGGTTCAGGCATCGAGGCGATGATTGACGGCGTCACGTACCGGGTCGGCAAACAAAAATTCGCGGACGCGAGCGGCGACTTTTTCCTTGATCAAGTCGAACGATTGAAAGAAGCCGGCCATACGCTCGTCTTCATCAGTGACGAAACCCGAACCCTCGGGGCTTTCGCCTTGCGTGACACGCTACGTCCAGAAGCGAAGCAAGCGATCGAGCGCTTGAACCGTCTCGGTATCGTCACGATCATGATCACCGGCGACAATGAGGCGACTGGGCGGGCCATCGCGACAGAAGCTGGTTTGACCCGTTATATCGCCGAGTGCCTGCCGGATGAGAAGGTCGAACAAATCAAGTTGTTGAAGGCGGAGTATGGGTCGATCGGCATGATCGGTGACGGCATTAACGACGCCCCCGCTCTCGCCACAGCCGACGTCGGCATCGCGATGGGCGAAGGGACAGACGCCGCTCTTGAGACGGCTGATGTCGTCCTCATGAAAAACGACCTCGTCCGCCTCAGTTCAGCCATCGAGCAGTCGCGCAAACTGAATCGAATCGTCCTTCAAAACGTGATCTTCGCTCTCGGCGTCATCCTCGTCTTGATTGCGACGAACATCTTTGAACTGCTCGTCATGCCGTTCGCCGTCGTCGGACACGAAGGGTCGACCATCCTCGTCATATTGAACGGTCTCCGTCTGCTCAGCTCATCGTGGGACTGACAAATTTCGACACGTCACGAAACCGTCATTGAAAGCAAATGCCGATTTCGCTATAATGGAAACAATGTGTCTAACAGACCGAAACAATAGGTAGATTGACTAAAGGTGGTACAAGGTATGAATACGATTGCAGTAATCGGCAAGGTGTTTGTCGACATAAAAGGAACGTCGTTCGCCCCGCTCCATAAAGATGCGAAAAACGTCGGAGATATCGCCTTTTCAAACGGCGGTACCGGACGCAACGTCGCTCAGAACTTAGGTGTGCTCGGGAACGATGTCCGCTTCGTCTCGACCGTGACGAACGATCAAATCGGAATCGGTGTCCTCGAAGAACTCCGCAGTTTGAACGTCAATGTCGAACACGTCGACTTGCTCGAAGACAACGGTATGGGTATGTGGCTCGCGGTCATGGACAATAACGGTGACCTCCAGACGTCAATCTCTAAACAACCTGATGAGGCGATGTTGGAACAATGCATCCTCCGTCGCATCGATACCGTGTTCGCCGAGAGCGCGGCTGTCGCCATCGACCTCGACTTATCGGTCAACGTCTTGAACGAGACGATTGAATTGTGCCGCGAGATGAAGCTCCCGCTATACGGTGTATGCGGCCATCTCTCGGTCATCGAACGCAACCGTCACTTGCTCCAAGGGTTCACGGGCTTCATCTGTAGCCGCGAAGAAGCCGAGATTCTCTCGGATATGTCCATCGTCACGGTTGACGATGCCCTTCGCGTCGCCGAGGTGCTCGCCATGAAAGGCGCGCCGCTCACGATTGTCACGATGAGCGAGCTCGGCGCCGTCTACGTCGACCTTCGTACGAACGAACAAGGTCACGTGCCGACGACGAAAGTGAAAGTTGCCGACTCCACAGGCGCCGGGGATTCCTTCTTCTCTGCCGTTATTTCCGAGCTCATGAAAGAGCATTCGATTGAAGATGCACTTCGTCTCGGCATGCGTGTCGCCGGGAAAGTCATCGGCTCTCATGACAACGGACTGACGCCTGAGATGTATGCTTCACTTGAACAACCAACACGTGACTGAGCTAACGCATCGACCGCCGTGTCGATGCGTTTTGTTCTCGGTTTTAAGAAAGGAATGATTGAATTCATGAGAACGAAACAACGGAGCGCCATCATTCTCGTCAATGAACAAGATGAGATCGCCCTCATTCGTCGCGAAAAAGCTGACGTCCTTTATTATGTCTTCCCGGGCGGAGGTGTCGAATTTGGCCATACGACCGAAGAAACGGCGATACGCGAAGCGCACGAGGAACTCGGCGTACACGTCGAACTTGAAGGCGTCGCCGCCCATGTCGCATTCAACGGTGAATTGAACCCCTACTACTGGGCCCGCGTCACCGGTGGCGAATTCGGGACCGGGACGGGCGAAGAGTTTCAAGCCGAACAGACGGAAGGATCCTACACACCGATGTGGATCAAACGGAGTGCACTCAGCCACCTTCCTGTCCGTCCGCCCTTGCTCGCAGAATTGCTTAGTCAGTCTTCAGAGCGCTTTTACGACAAAACATTGGCCGAAGATTGAATTTATAGTGTAACCTCCTCACAAATCGGGAAGATAGTTTCTAACGATAACGTTCAGGAGGCATGTTATGGACACGAAAGAAGTGAAAGAAAAAAAGAATTGGCTCGCGTTCGGAAAAGAATTATTGCGCCGATTTAAAGATCATAACGTCCAAGACTTTGGTGCGACGCTCGCTTTTTTTGGTTTTTATCTATTTTCCCAGGAATCATCTTCATTCTGGCGCTGCTGTCGTTCTTTGACATCACACAGGCGTCATTCCAAGAGCAGTTGAACAACTTGGCCCCAGGCGCGGCCGCGACCGAGTTCCTATCGGGCATCTTTGAAGCGCTCGGGGAACCGCGTGGCGGACTGCTCTCCATCGGTGCGATTTTAGCGATTTGGTCGGCCTCGAAAGGGGTCGAGCGGCTCATCAACATGGCGATTCACGCCTACGGGGAAGACAACGAACGAAATTTCTTTGTCAGTAAAGGCATCGCCCTCGGATTGACGTTCTTACTCGGTGTTGGCGTATTGCTCCTCATCGTCTCGAACGTGTTCGGGTCGCAGATCATCTCGTTCCTTATGGAATTCCTTCCGATTTCCGGGGCCGAGGTCATCTTAATCAATATTTTTCGTTACGCGCTGACGACGGTCATCTTGATTTTGACGCTGTCGATTTTCTATAAAATCGCACCCCAGCAACACGTCTTTTGGAAGAGCACGATTCCAGGCGCCATCTTCGGGGTCATCACGTGGCAACTCGTCTCGCTCGGGTTTAGTCTATACGTGTCGAACTTCGGAAACTACGATTCGACGTACGGTTCGCTCGGCGGAATTATCGTGACACTATTATGGCTTCAATTGACCGGTATGATCATCTTGATCGGCTCCGAGATCAACGCCACGTGGATGCGATTCTTCAAGTCCCCAAGCGAACAAGAATATGAACGTGATTTCAAGAAGAACAAGAAAGCGAAGAAAAAAGGCGAAACAGAAGACGATTATAAAGATATCCCAATCAATACGTACGGATAAGAAA
>NZ_JNAA01000022.1:0-5508 GCF_000696055.1 Exiguobacterium sp. AB2 | reverse complement strand
CAAAAAAAGCCAACCCCTGAAGGATTGGCTTTCCACTAGAATTAGTTGGCTTTCTTTTCGTTACCTGACGCGATAACGGCTTGCATTTCTGATTTCAATGCATCCGAGCGTGGTCCGAAGATGGCTTGAATGTTGTTTCCGACTTCAAGGACACCAGCTGCCCCAAGACGTTTCAACTCTTCTTTGTTCACTTGGTTCTTATCTTTCACTTCGACGCGAAGACGTGTGATACAAGCGTCTAAGTGTTTAATGTTTTGTGAACCACCGAACCCAACGAGGATATCTTGTGCAAGTTCCGAACCTGTAGCAGTTGATTGCTCAACGACTTCATCTTCACGGCCCGGTGTTTTAAGGTTGAACTTACGGATGACGAAACGGAATCCGAAGTAGTAAATGACGGCAAATACGAGACCGACTGGAATGACGAGCCACCAGTCTGTACGGTTAGGAAGTACACCGAAGAGAAGGTAGTCAATCAAACCGCCCGAGAACGTCATCCCGATTTTGACGTCTAAGATGTGCATGACCATGAATGAAAGGCCAGCGAAGACGGCGTGTACAGCGAACAAGACTGGTGCGACGAACAAGAATGCGAACTCGATCGGCTCAGTGATACCAGTCAAGAACGATGTGAGTGCTGCCGAAGCCAAGAGACCACCGACGACTGCTTTACGTTCTGGACGTGCTTCATGGTACATCGCGAGTGCTGCAGCCGGAAGACCGAACATCATGAACGGGTATTTACCAGTCATGAACGTACCAGCTGTCAACTCAGCGCCATCACGAATCTGTGCGAAGAAGATCGCTTGGTCACCACGGACGATGTTACCCGCCGCATCTGTGTATTGACCGAACTCGAACCAGAACGGTGAGTAGAAGATGTGGTGGAGACCGAACGGGATCAATGAGCGTTCAATCAAACCGAAGACGAACGCCGCGAACGTGCGGTTTTCAGTCAACATGAAAGTTGAGAACGCGTTCAATCCAGTTTGTACCGGTGGCCAGATGAGAAGCATGACGAAACCAGCGACGACCGCGGCAACAGCCGTGACGATTGGGACGAAACGCTTACCAGCGAAGAAGCCAAGGAATTGCGGCAATTCGATGTTGTAATACTTGTTGTACGCCCAGGCGGCAATCAGACCCATGATAATCCCGCCGAACACCCCTGTTTGGAGTGTCGGGATACCGAGCACGGTCGCGTATGCCGGGTCACCTTGTGCGATGACGTCAGGCGTGAGCTCGAGCCAGATTCCCATGACTTGGTTCATGATGAGGAATCCGACGATGGCTGCGAGTCCGGCAACGCCGTCCCCTGCTAACCCGATGGCGACACCGACAGCGAACAAGAGTGCCAAGTTCGCGAAGATAATGCCACCCGCTTGCTCCATGAGCTGAGCGAATTTCACGACGCCTTCGTTCGTTAACCAACCAGCGCGTGATGTAAGGGCCGGGTTTTGCATCGCGTTACCGAATGCAAGGAGAAGACCGGCTGCCGGTAAGATCGCAACAGGAAGCATAAGTGCTTTACCGACTTTTTGAAGAACACCAAAAATCTGCTTAAACATGATAAATCCTCCTTCTTGTTTTGTCATACGAATGGACGACGTAGATGTCAGACAACCGACGTATCTAAACGTTTTCATAATAAACGTTTATAAAAACAGAAACAGGCATGAATAAGGGACAGAACGTAGACCTCTCCCATTGGAGAAATCGTAAGCCGTTCCACTCCTTACTCATGCCTGATCGAATCAGTAACACGTAAGATACGTGGTATCAGTTATCTACTTGTAAGTCGCTGGAGATGCATCGTCAAATATGTCGCTTCACCTCGCGGGACAGGACGCTTTAACTCGCGTTCCATGATGCCCATCAGCTCCCAAGCAGTACTATAGCATAGCGGATATTCTTCACGCAACACCTTTTCTATTTTTTGTGGAGCCTCGACGAGCTCACCCGTCGCAACCCGCTCAACGGCGTACCGCAAGTGCCGAAGTAAGCGCTTATAATCGAGTGAAGTCCGGTCCATTTTGACGTTCAACCGACTCTCAATCGTTTGGACGATTTGGCCGATGATTTGGTTGTGCCGGTTCACTTCTAAGACGTTTTTGAACGTCGTCGCCGAGTGGATATGGAGCGCGATAAAGCCAATCTCGGCATCGGGCAACAACACATCGAGCCGCTCGTGAATCATGTCAACGATCCGTTCGGCGAGTGAATACTCGTTCGGATAGAGCGATTCGGTCTCTAGGAGGAACGGATTCGTCACTTCCATCCCTTGCTCGATTCGCTTCATCGTAAAGAACAAGTGGTCGGTCAAACCGATATGGATATGTTGATCGACTTTTTTGCCCGTACTCGTCTCGATGAAGCCGACGATCTCTTGCATGAAGGCGATGAAATCTTCATCGACATGCTTGACGAGCTCACGATATTGCGACTGTTCTTCTTTATCGGTCAATTGATACACTTTCTCCGGGACACTGGTCGGGTCGACGAGATCGCCAGCCTTTTTGCCAAAGCCAATCCCCTTCCCGAGTAGAATGACTTCCGGATCCGTATCATGTTGACAAATGACAACGCTATTATTCAACACTTTTTTGATCGTATACATCGGTAATGTCATTCGTATCGCATCCCTTACTCACTAAAATCGTTTCGTACTTAGTATATCGGTTCATCCCCTAAAAAAGTAGGCGGAAAACAAAAAAGACGAACATTTCTGTCGTCTTTAAAACATCGAGTAACCGCTCTTGCGTAAGAATCGAATCGTCACCCCGGCTAAAATCGCACCGAGCAACCCGAAACCGAGCATAAAGATGTCAAGAAACTGCAGCCCGAGCAATCGTTCATAGACGCTTGCGAGCGCGGTCGACGTTTCCGTGACATAGCTAGAGAGCTTGACGTTATCAATCATCAAGATGACGAAAATCGGATAGATGAAGACGAGCGTCCACGTCTTTTTCAGTAACATATTCAAGATGAAGCCGATGCTGAAGAAGATGACCAAATATAAAATGGCGCCGATAACAGCCTGGATGATATGCATGTGATTGCCCCCTTTTCCCATCGTCTATTATAACGAAAACCGCTCAAACAGGTCAAAAAAGATTGACGTAACAGTGAATAAAAAAGCCCGTTCCGAGGAACGGGCTGGAGCATATTGCTTAGAACTTCCCTTTTTTAAGGACGAGTCCATACTTCTTCAATTCGAGGAAGTGTTTGTTGTCGATCACTTTCTTCATGAATGAAGCGTTGCGACCGAAGATTTTTTTACCCATGACGATCCCGATTCCATCGTTGTGACCGAGTGACGCCACAGTCCCCTTGCTCTCGTACGTGAATTTCGAAGTCGATTTCCCGTTGATGAGCGCGGCGATGTTTTTCGCGACGTTGTGTGCTTGTTGTGTCGCGATTTGAGCTGTCGGCGGGTATGGACGGTTCGATACCGGGTCCATGACGGCCGAGCAGTCACCGATGATGAAGACGTTGTCGTGGCCAGGGGCACGGTTGTCCGCCTCGACCATGACACGGTTACGCACCGCTTCAAAGCCTGACTTCTCGATAATCGGGCTACCGCTGACGCCACCTGTCCAAATGATCGTGTTCGCGTGAATCGTCTCTGTCGTGTCACCTTGGAGTGGTCCGAACGTGACAACGCCCGGCTCAACACCTTTGATTCCGTTACCGAGCTTCATCTCGACACCATTGCGCTCGAGCCATTTCTGGGCGTATGTCGTGAGGTCTGGATCGAATCCAGGAAGGACAGTCGGAGCTGCCTCGATGTTGACGATGCGGACCGCTTCGCGTGGGACGTCATACTGTTTGCAAAGTTCAGGGATTCGGTTTACGAGCTCACCGAGGAACTCGATCCCTGTGAAGCCTGCACCACCGACGACGATTGTCACGTATGAACGATCTGCCGAGTTGTTTGATTTATATTCCGAGAACGAGTACTCGATATGGTTTTTGATTTTACGCACGCTGTTGAGCGAGCTGATTGTCATCGCGTTCTCTTTGAGGCCAGGGATACCAAACGTCTCCGGAACACCGCCGAGTGCGAATACGACGTAATCATATTCGACTGTCGAGCCGTCTGTGAGCAACACTTGCTTAGTCGTAGTATCGACGCGATCGACGATCCCTTTGACAAATTTCACTCGTGACGGGTTGACGACGTCGTTGATGTAAATACGAGCTTGCTCAGATTTCATCGTCCCTGCCGCCGGCTCATGGAGCCATGTCGTTTGATAGTGGTAATCATGTTTGTTGATGAGCGTGATGTTCGCATCTCCAGCTGAAAGTGTCTTCTGGAGGTTGACCGCTGTGATCAATCCACCAAAACCTGCGCCGAGAATAACAATGTTAGGTCGTTTCATGTTCATTTCCACCTTATGTTTCTTAGATTTGTTTTCTTGAACAATCATGTTGTGTGTTTTTTCACATAGATGTTCACAATAAAGCCTAAACTTTGTTCAACCAATGTTCACAATTGCTTCTATGCCATTGTACGCTCTTTGTTTCGATTTCTCAATGGAAAAGCTTATCTTCTTGAATTTTTTTTAAATCTGTTGCATGTTTGTACAGAATGGATTTAATGGACGATTGTCATTATAATAAATGTATACGTTTTGAGGAGGAATTCGATGAAATCGACGAAAGATGTGATCATCATCGGTGGCGGCCCAGTCGGGTTGTTCACCGCATTTTATGCAGGTATGCGCCAACTCGATGCGACGTTGATTGAGAGCTTGCCACAACTCGGCGGCCAATTATCAACGCTCTATCCAGAAAAATATATATACGACATTGCCGGCTTCCCAAAAGTGAAAGCCCAAGATTTGATTGACCAACTGAAAGCTCAAGCCGATCAGTTCGAACAGGACTATCGCCTCGGCGAGACGGTGGAAACGGTCGAACGCCTTGAAGACGGCACGTTCCACATCACGACGAACAAAGATGAGTACCATACGAAAGCGATTATCATCACAGCCGGGAACGGGGCATTCGCCGCACGTCCGCTCGGTCTCGATGGATGCGAAGACTATGCGAACTTACATTACTTCGTCGACAACATGGAGAAGTTCCGCGATCGCCGCGTCATGATCGCCGGCGGCGGCGACTCGGCTGTCGACTGGGCGCTCATGCTTGAAGGAATCGCCAAAGAAGTGCACATCGTCCACCGTCGTGACCGTTTCCGCGCCCACGAACATACGGTCGAGCAGATGAAAGCCTCGACAATCAACGTCTGGACGCCGTACAACATCGAGTCACTCTCAGGAGAGACGCACATCGAGTCGGTCGAATTGACGGACAAAGACGGTGCGTCGAAGTTCATCGAAGTCGACGACTTGATTTGTAACTACGGCTTCGTCTCGTCACTCGGCCCAATCAAGAACTGGGGTATGGAGTTCGAGAAGAACACGATTCGTGTCGACTCACGTATGGAGACGACGGTCGCCGGCATCTTCGCCTGCGGAGACATTGCCACATACGAAGGAAAAG
>NZ_JNAA01000021.1:0-67823 GCF_000696055.1 Exiguobacterium sp. AB2 | reverse complement strand
ATTTCGCCTGCTCGTCCTTTTCATCGTGACGAGCATCGCGTCTTACTTCATCTTCCGCTCGTTCGTCACGAGTGAGCAAATCGAAGAAATCTTGACTCAGATTGGCGATATGTTCGAGTCGCGTGGACTGACGTTCGATACGAGTGCGTTTGATACGATGATCGCCCTCTTCGTGAACAACACGCGCGTCGCACTACTCGCCTTTTTACTTGGGATGATCCCATTGTTCATCCCGTATGTGTTCGTCGTCGTCAACGCGGCCATCATCGGCCTCGTCGCCATGATCGTCGACTTTGCCGGCGAATCGGTCATGAAAGTGATCGCGCTCGGCATCTTGCCGCACGGCATCACGGAGATTTCGGCCATCCTGCTCGGTGCGGCGATGGGGTTGTCGCTCAACCGACATATTTGGCACAGGATGCGGGGGAAAGAGACGGACGTCACGTTAAAAGCGCTCTTTTTCGTCGGGGTGAAGATGTTTCTTTTCATCGTCGTCCCGCTACTCGCCATCTCGGCTGTCATCGAAGCGTACGTCACGCCGCTCTTATTACAGTGAAACAGCCATCGTGTGATGGCTGTTTTTATTGTGACGCCGTCGTCTCGAAACAGCGGAGCAGCGTGATGCCATCAGGAGAGACGCGACCGTTCACCTGCCACACTTCAAGCCCATTCCTAATCGCCTCACGTATCAACTGGCGAATCAAGGCATCGTGTCTCCGGTTCGGATTTCCCGTGAAGACGGGCGCGTCGTACAAGAAGACATAGAGCAAGACGGCCCGACCGGCTTCCGGTAACGTTGCGATCAGCGCCTCGAGATGACGAATCAACCGTTCGGTCTCGACCGGTCTCGTCACCGCACGTCGTTCAAAGCGGGGGAGCGGTGTCACGAATAGTTCGGTGAGCGGCATCTTTACTTCCATATAGAGACCGTCAACTTTGAAATCGAGTCGCGACCGTGCGACGAGGGGTTCTCGTTCGATGCGTTCCGGAGATGAAAAGACCGGTAAGGCGTTGAGGCTCAACAAGTGAGCGACCCAGTCGTTGACGCGACCTTGATGAATGCCGATCCATTGCGTATCGTCGATCGAGATGGCCTCGACCGTGAAGCGGGTCGTGCGGTTTGTACCGTCTGCCGGTGAGACGAGGCAAGGTACCCCATGAAAGACGAGGTCGCCGATGCGTCCTGTGACCGGACAGTGACAGGCGACGACCTCATCATCAAGCAACACGTCCATGACGAACCGATTGCGTCGCTTGACGATTGTCCCTTCGCGTAACGGTTGTTCGAATTGGGACATCAGTCGACGCGCGTGATCGTCGTGTCGAGCTCGAACGCGACATTGCCGGCCAAGGCGCGTGAAATCATGCAACCGTCTTTCGCTTTCTTGGCGATGCGTTCGACGAGCGAGATGTCGCGGTCTGTCGCGGTCTGTGGCATCAGGACGCGCGTCGCGTACCGAATCGTCTCATACGTGAACACGCCGTTCGTCACGTCGACGATGCCTTCGGCGTCAATCGTGATCCCTTGATGCGTCAAGTCGCTCCGACCGAGCATGGCCGCGAGGGTGATGATATAACACGCCGCCGCCGCCCCGAGGAGCATCTCATCCGGATTCGTCCCGATACCAGGTCCGTCCATTTCTGGGGGGATGGAAATCTTTGTCTTTAATCGTTCCGCCTCGATCGTCCCGACGTCGTTGCGTCCGCCGGTCCAGTCGAGGTTCATGTGAAAGGTGTGCTTCATAAAAAAATCGCCTCCAATATCTCTAGTGTAGAAGAGAATGAGTGGAGGCGCATAAATTATGCTCGAGCCCGTTCGGCGAACGTGCGAAGCGTCTGGATGATGACGTGTGTCGCTTTTTCCATGTTGTTGACGGAGATATATTCGAACTTTCCATGATAGTTCTCGCCACCGGTAAAGATGTTCGGCGTCGGAAGGCCCATGTAAGACAGTTGCGAACCGTCCGTTCCGCCGCGAATCGGTTCGATTTTCGGTTCGATGCCAAGGTCACGCATGACGTCCGCGACCGTGTCGACGATGTGTTTCACCGGGACGATCTTTTCGGCCATGTTGTAATATTGATCGTCCATCTTCAAGTCAATGCGCGCTTCACCGTATTTCTGCTTCCATTCCGCGACAAGCTTCTCAAGCAACACTTTGCGTGCCTCGAATTTCGCTTTGTCGTGGTCGCGGATGATGTACTGGAGCGTCGTCGTCTCGACATCGCCCGAGAAACCGTTCAAGTGGAAGAAGCCTTCATACTCGCTCGTGTGCTCCGGTGCTTCGTCGGCCGGGAGGCGGTTATGGAATGCCATCGCCAGCTTCATCGAGTTGACCATCTTGTTCTTCGCGCTGCCTGGGTGGACGTTCGTTCCGTGGAACGTGACGGTCGCACCGGCTGCGTTGAAGCTCTCGTACTGCAGTTCGCCGAGTGGACCGCCGTCCATCGTGTAGGCGAAGTCGGCATTGAAGCGCTCGACGTCGAATTTGTGTGGTCCGCGTCCGATTTCTTCGTCCGGTGTGAAGGCGATGCGGACCGTTCCGTGAGGAATCTCCGGGTGGGCGAGTAAATACTCGACCGCGGTGACGATCTCAGCGATGCCCGCTTTGTCATCGGCACCTAGGAGGGTCGTTCCGTCGGTCGTCATGAGCGTATGTCCGACGTACACGTCAAGCTCGGGGAAGTCTTTCGGTGACAAGACGACACCGAGCGATTCGTTCAAGACGATATCGCCCCCTGCGTAATGCTCGACGAGCTGCGGCTTGACGTTCGTACCGGTGAAGTCCGTCGCCGTGTCGACGTGGGCGAGTAGGCCGATCGTCGGCACGGCAAAGTCAACGTTACTCGGAAGCGTCGCGAACAAGTAACCGTACTCGTCCGTCGCCACATCTTCAAGTCCGAGCGTCTTTAACTCGGCTTCGAGATGACGAATCAAATCCCATTGCTTGGCGGTCGACGGTGTCGTTTCACTCGTGAAGTCCGATTGCGTGTCAATTTTGGCGTATGTCATCAGTCGTTCGATTAATTTTGATTGCATAAAAAATACCTCCCCAAATCGTTTCTCATCCGTTTAAGTGTAGCACGGGAGGCGGTTGAGGAAGTATCAAAATTGTTTGAAAACGGTCCTCGCATTGTTAAATGAGGAATGGAAGCAAATATGGAAGCAAAAACGACGTGAAGATCGCCGCTAAGCCCATCGCAGCCCCACCTGTCGCACCGGAGAGTGGATGCTCTGTTGCGGCTTGGGCCGTCCCGATACCGTGACTGATCGTCCCGAGCGCGAGGCCGCGCGTGAACGGGTCGGTCACACCGAACGTGTTCAAAACAAACGGACCGAGCATCGCGCCGAGAATGCCGCATGCGACCGCGACTGAGGCGGCGAGCGCTGCGTCACCTTGTAGCTGCCGTGCCAATTCGAGGGCGATTGGGGACGTGACTGATTTGACCGACAAGGAGATCAATACGTGATCGGTCAGTTTCAGTACGCTTCCGAGTAAGACGGCGACGACGATGGTCGAGAGCGTCCCGATGACGATGGCACCGAGTGCACGTCTTGCCCGAGCGAGCAGTGTCGGCAAGTTGCGATAGAGCGGCAGGCCGAGCGCGACGGTCGCCGGGCCGAGCAGGATGGTGATGACGTCTTTCGCCGGTTCATACACGTCATACGATTGACCGGATAAAAGAAGCGTCACAATCAAAATTGTGGTGCTTAAGAAGACGACGTTCGTGAACGGTGAGGCCCATTTAAATGACAGCTTTCGGCTGATCACATAGACGCCGATGGTGATAGCAATCCAGAGGAGCGTCATGACGCATCACCTCGTCTCCCGGCAATCAAGGCGGTGACGGTCAAACCGACCGCGAGGCTCGTTAACAATGCGAGGAAGAGCGGGACACCTTCGGCTTTCAATAGTCCTCCATACGACATGAGACCGACCGCGATCGGGATGAAGAAGAAGGCGAGGTGCTTCGTCAAAAAGCCGGCACTGTCCTCAATCCATTCGACGCGAATCACCTTCGTCAACAGGAGGACGAGAAGGAGCACCATCCCGATGACGTTTCCGGGTACGTCCCACGCGAGTGTCGCGACGATCCAATTGCCGAGCCAACTCAGCCCGAACAAGAGCGAAAGGCCGATCATCCATTTGATAAAAAGTTGCATAATTGACATCCTTTCGCGATTCCATTCAAAACGTATGCATTTTCTCAAGTTTTCACGCCTTGGTCAAGATAAAGGCTAGTCAAAAAAAGATGAGAGGTACATACGTTCGGTGTGGTACACTACATTCATCTTATACGAATGAGGTGGCGAGATGGAACTACAATCGGTAAAGCGGTTGATCGAATCACGCGAGCTTGAACATGGAAATGAAATTTTGGAAGCGTTCAAGCAACGCATCCATTTGAAGCTTGTCCCACGGACGTCACGGGAAGAAGTCGCAATCGGACACTCTAAGTTTGGGGGCTATCCGGATTTGCCGAGTCCGGCGCATCATCCAGGGGAGAATTTGACGTTCTTGGCCCAGTTCCGGTTGAGCGATTTCGCTGGATGCGAATCGATCGAGCCGCTCCCGAAAGAAGGGTTGTTGTCTTTCTTTTACGATTTGGACGAACAGCCGTGGGGCGATGCGGACGAACGACATTTCTGGCGCGTTGTCTACACGAGTGAGACGACGATCGAGCGTGTTCGAATCGGTGAGGCGCTCAACGAACGTGCCGTCGTGTTCGAGGAGAGCTATGCCCCGATTGTCGATTCGTTGCTCGAACTCATGACGGAGGACGATTTCGTCGCGATGGAAGAACTGTTCGATGAAGGCGAAGTGCATGCGATCGGCGGACATCCGGATGCGGTCCAAAACGACGTGTTCGAAGAGATTGAGGACACGCACGGCGAACGCTTCTCCAATCCGTTCCTACTCTTTCAAATGGACTCGACAGAAGAGCTCGACATCATGTTCGGTGATGCCGGCATCCTTTACTTCCTCATCCCGACCGAAGCGCTCCGAGCCAAACATTTCGAAGAAGCGGAAATTATCATGCAATGCTACTGAACGCCAAAAGAGAGTCGACCCCAACATCGGGTCGACTCTCTTTTTGGTTAAACTTGTTTTGTCTTACGGAACCGTGCGAAGAACTCATACACGATTGGGACGATGAGAAGCGTCAACAGCGTCGAACTTGTGAGTCCACCGATGACGGTCACACCGAGCCCTTTCGAGATGAGTGCGCCACCCTCGAGCCCGAGGGCGAGTGGGGAAAGCGCCCCAATCGTCGCGAGCGCCGTCATGAGAATCGGACGAAGACGTGTGCCGGCCGCTTCAAGGAGCGCCTCACGCGTCGACAAGCCTTCCGCTTCTTTATGAAGCACGCGGTCAATCAAGACAATCGCGTTCGTGACGACGATTCCAATCAGCATGAGGGCACCGATGAGTGCCGAGACCGAAATCGTCTCACCCGTCACGAGCAACGCGACCAGCCCTCCGATGATGGCGTACGGAAGCGAGAACAAGACGACGAACGGTGTGACGGCGCCGCCGAACGTGATGACGAGCACCAAGTACACGATGGCAACGGCTGCGAGCATCGCGAGGCCGAGCTGCGTGAACGACTCTTGAATCTGTTCCGTTACCCCACCGACGTCATACGATACACCGCTTGGAAGATCGATGTCCGCTACCCGTTCTTCGATGGCAGCCGACGCTTCCGTCGCTTTGTCCGTACTGAGCTCGACGTTCACACGTGCGAGCAGTTTCCCGTCGCGTTGGACGAGCGTGTCCGGTGTCGTTCCTTCTTCGACTTCAATGAAGTCCGAGATTGGACGTGGACCGAACGGGGTCGTGATGTCTTGCGCTTGTAAATCTTCGATGCTGTCATACGTGACTTGTTCGGTCGGGATGATGACGTCGAGTTGTTTGTCATCGACCGTCACACTGGCGAGCGGGCTTTCTTGAGCTTGGAACTGACCGATTGTCTGCGCGATTTGGAACGTCGAGACACCGGCTTCAGCCGCAGCTTGCTGGTCGACGTTGAACGTATATTGCACATACGATTCACGTAAGTCTGACGTGGCTTGACGGACGTATTCGGTCTCTTGCTCAATCGTCTCGACGAACGTCGGGACGATGGCCTCGAGGTCTTCGAGCGAGTTGGCATAGACGTTGTACGTCACCCCGCTCGTCGCGCCGCCACCTGTGAAGTCTTGCTCTTTCCACTCACCGGCCGGGGCGAGTTCGTTCAAACGTTCAATATCGGCAAGTTTGACATCAGCGAAATCTTCTGTGGCCGGATCATATTGTACGATGAAAATCCCTTGCTTGTTATTGCCCGGGTTGAGCGGGTTTTCGCCGCCGACCGTGAACTGCACGTCGGTCGCGTTCGGCTGTTCATCCATGAAATATGCTTCTGCAACTTCGGCTGCGGCAATCGAATCGTCAAGCGTCTGGCCTGGTTCTGGGTCGAACGTGACGAACAATGTCTTCTCCGAGTCTTGGTTCAAGAAGTTGACACCGATGGCCGGAACGAGCGCGAAGCTACCGACCAAGAGGAGTGTCGCGAGTCCGAAGACGACGAGCTTATGGTTGAGTGACCAGTCGAGGACGCTACGGTACCATTCGGCGAGTTTGCCTGGGCCTTCTTCTGGCTTCAACTTGTCGCGGTTCTTAAAGAACGAGTCGGCCATCATCGGGACGACCGTAATGGCGACAAGAAGCGAAGCGAGCAGAGCGAAGACGACGGTCAACGCGAACGGCAAGAACAACTCGCCGACAAAGCCGGTCACGAAGCCGAGCGGCAAGAAGACGGCAATCGTTACGATCGTGGACGAAGCGATCGGGATGAACACTTCTTTCGTCGAGGCGATGATGAGTTCTTTGCCGCGTAACGGCTCGTTCGGACGCGTGAGGCGGCGATAGATGTTCTCGATGACGACGATGGAGTCATCGACGACACGACCGATGGCGACAGTCATCGCACCGAGCGTCATGATGTTGAGCGTGATGTCGAGTTGCTTCAAGACGATGAGCGCCATGAGGAGCGAGAGCGGGATCGAGATGACCGCGATAATCGTCGAGCGGACGTTACGGAGGAACACGAGAATGATGATGATGGCGAACAATCCGCCGAGTAACGCTTTCGATACCATCGTCTCGACCGACTCCTCGATTGGTTGTCCTTGGTCGAGCGTGATAGAGACGTTGGCCGTGTCGTATTCTGCCTCGAAATCATCGAGGATGTCTTTGACGGCGTTGACGACGTCGACCGTGTTCGCGTCTTGCGTCTTCGTCACTTGGACGCCAATCGACCGTTCACCGTTCGAGCGCGAAATCGACTCTTCGATACCGCGGTCTTCGATGGTCGCGAGTTCGCTCAAGGCGACCGTCGGGACCGTCGTCGGTACGTTGGCCGGGAGATCCGTCGGGACGTCTGTCGGCAAGTCAGCCGGCAGTTGCGGTGTCTCCCCGGTCGGAAGGTCACTTGGCGCGCCTGGTGCCTGCGGTGATTCGGCCGGTGAGTACGGGATTTGTAAGTCGCGGAACGCTTCAAGCGTCTCAGACTTCCCATCGATGACAACCGCTTGCTCCGTGTCGCCGAGCTCGTAGAGACCGAGGGCGATGCGGGCATCGTTCGCTTGAATCAACTGCTTGACCGTGTCTTCCGTCAAGTTGTATTCGGCGAGTGCTTCTGCATCGAACTCGAGTTCGACGCGACGAATCTCTTGGCCGGCGATTTGGACGAGCTGCGCGCCTTCGACCCCTTCGAGAGCCGGTTGCAACTCGTCTTCGACGAGCTTCGTCAATTCAGCCAAATCGAGGCTCTCATCCGAGACCGCGGCCCCGATGACCGGGAACGCATCAAAACTGAGCCGCGACACTTGCGGGTCTTGGACGGCTTCAGGCAAATCAACGTTACTGAGTGCGTCTTTCACTTGCTGTTCGGCAGCTTCCATGTCGGTGCTGAAATCGTAGTCGATTTGAATATTCGACGCGTTTTGGAAAGAGCTTGAGCGGACTTGTTCGACCCCGTTCAAGCTTTTTAGCCGGTCTTCAAGCACGGTGCTCACTTCGTCGAGTACCTGCTCAGGTGATGCGCCCGGATAAATCGTCGTCACTGAGACGGTCGGTGTCGTGATGTCCGGTAACGTCTCGAGCTTCATCGTGAGGCCGGCGAAGATTCCGGCGGCCGTCAAAATAATCGTCATCAACCAGACTGCGAACTTGTTGTTGACGGAGAAGGACGTGATCTTTTGCATGGTGGTGTATTCTCCTCTATGTGCGAATTGTTAGGTGGTGTCGATGGTGCGGGCCCGTTCAATCAAACGGGCGATGATTTGTTGCTTCAATTCTGTAGGTGGGACGCCGACGTTGAAATGTTCAGACATCATCATCCCTTCGAGCGCATAACGGATAATCATCGTCTCGACGGGGTCGTTCGTCTGTTGAAACTGGTTGAAGAACGTATCGAGGTCGTGTTTCCAGCGCTCGGCGTAATCTTGGTCGACGGCGAAGAGTGTCAAGAAGGCGATCATCTTCTCGGCGTCGATTTCAATCGGAGAACGTTCCGGATATAGTCTCGTCTCATCAAATAAACGAACGAACGCCTCGACGGGACCGTATCCGTCTCGTTGCAACGATTCGTACAAATCGTTTTGTTCGGTTTGAAGTCGTTCGACGATGGCGGTGAGTAACGCTTCTTTCGATGGATAATGATAGAGCAGGCCGCCTTTTGACACGCCTGCCGTCTTCGCGACTTCATCTAAAGTCAATTGATGGACGCCGTGGTCCATGATGATTTCGGTCGCGGCATCGAGCAACTTTTGTTTCGTCACATTCGATCGGTTCGTCATCATATCTCTCCTTTCTGTACCGACCAGACGGTTTGTTCATTTTTAACTATAGGGTGTATATCATTTTGAAGTCAAGAAATGATAAATATAAAACTGTTTGTTTATAGTTATATAACTAATGGTAACGATTTCAAAAAAGTGTTGACGTGAGAATGATTATCAGTGATGATAGTAATTGAGAGTAATTATCATTACCAACTACAGAGACACATATTGGGGGAACAAACATGAACAAGAAGTACATGGCACTCGGATTATCCGCAGCACTCACGACATCGCTCCTCGCAGCTTGCGCAAGCACGGAAGAGCCGACGACTTCAGGCGATAACGAGGCATCAGAAGAGTCGAAAGTCGTCAATGTCTACTCAAGCCGTCACTACGACGTCGACAAAGAGCTCTATAAGCAGTTTGAAGAAGAAACAGGCGTGAAAGTCAACGTCGTCGAAGGGAAGGGCGAAGAGCTTCTTGAGCGTCTGAACACAGAAGGAGCGAACACTGAAGCGGATCTCTTCATCACGGCGGACGCCGGAAACTTGCACCAAGCGAAAGAGAACGGGCACCTTCAAGCGGTCGATAGCGACGTGCTTGAGTCGAACATCCCGGAGAAATATCGTGACACGGACAACGAATGGTTCGGTCTCACGAAGCGCGCCCGCGTCATCGTTTATGCGAAAGACCGTGTGAACCCGGAAGATTTGTCGACGTATGAGGCGCTTACGGAAGAGCAATGGAACGGCAAAGTGCTCGTTCGTCCATCGGAAAACATGTACAACATCTCATTGCTCGCTTCATTCATCGAAGTGAACGGCGTCGACCAGGCGAAAGAATGGGCAGAAGGCCTCGTGAACAACTTCGCACGTGACCCACAAGGGAACGACCGTGATCAAGCGAAAGCTGTCGTCGCCGGAGAAGGTGATGTCGCCATCATGAACACGTACTACATGGGTCTCATGTTGAACTCAGAAGATGCGGAAGAGAAGAAAGTCGCTGAAGAGCTCGGTGTGTTCTTCCCGAACCAAGACACGACGGGCACGCACGTCAACATCTCAGGGATCGCGATGACGAAAGCATCGAAAAACTCAGAGAACGCGAAGAAGCTCATGGAGTTCATGTCTGACCCGTCAGCACAAGAACAGTTCGCGAGCGCCAACTACGAATACCCGGTCAACGAGTCGGTCGAGCCGAACGAGCTCCTCAAGTCATGGGGTGACTTCAAAGAGCAAGACATCAACTTGTCTGTACTCGGTGAGAATCAGCAAGAAGCCATCCGTCTCTTTAACGAAGCGGGCTGGAAATAAGACGACTTCGGCTTGAACAATCGTTCAGGCCGAAGATTTTTCGGTTTCTCGGCAGTCCGACGGTACAACGCGAGCGCGGAAACTGATATGATGGGACAGGAAGTGATTGAACGAAAGAATGGGAGCTGTACGGCATGAACTGGTATGCGATGAAACGACAACTGAATGGATGGGCCATCCTCAGCTTTATCGCGCTCGTGTTCATCGTCTTGCCCGGCGTCATCGTCTTGGTCGAGTTGTTCGCTCCGGTGAACGACAACTGGCAACACATCCGTGAGTATTTGTTACCGCGTTACGTGCGGAACACGCTGATCATTATGCTAGCGACCGGGGTGCTGACGACGGTGATTGGGACGAGCCTCGCCTGGTTCATCACCGTCTACGACTTCCCGTTCCGTCGATTCTTCAAATGGGCGCTCATCTTACCGCTCGCCATCCCGCCGTATATCGGGGCGTATACGTACCACGGGATTTTGAATTACACCGGAATCATCCAGACGACGCTCCGAAACGACTTTGGGATTTCCGTGAATCAGTCGTATTTCAACATCATGACGATTCAAGGAACAATCTTCATCTTCACGCTCTTTTTATATCCGTACATCTATACGATTACGCGAGCGTTCCTGCACAACCAGTCGTCCTCGATGATTGAGAATGCCCGCATCCTCGGCCGCGGCTCGTGGGATATCTTCTTCACAGTCGTCATCCCAATCTCACGTGTCGCCATCATCGGCGGGGTCAGCCTCGTCTTGATGGAAGTGTTGAACGATTATGGAGTCGTCAAGTATTTCGGCATCCAGACGTTCAGTACGGCCATCTTCAGCACCTGGTTTGGGATGAGAGACACGTCCTCGGCGCTCAAGCTCGCCGGGACACTCATGATTCTCGTCATCGCCATCTTGACGATGGAGCGGCTCGTCCGGGGAAGAAAGCAGTTCAGCTATGCGACGACGAAAGTGAAACCGCTCAAGCCGAGACCGCTCAACGGATGGCATCGTTACGCCGTCCTTGGTTACGTCTCGACGGTGTTCGGGATTGCGTTTGCCATCCCGTTCATCCAACTCGTCGCCTGGACGATGTTGACGTTCGAGCAAGTGTTCACCGCGACGTTTTTCCGTCTCGTTTGGAACACGGTGAGCGTCGCCTTCATCGCGACGGTCATCATCCTCGTGTTCGCGCTCATCATCGCGAACTACACGCGGTTGTTCCCATCGAACATGACGCGCATCATCTCGAAAGTGACGACGCTCGGTTATTCGATTCCGGGTGCGGCCATCGCCATCGCCGTCATCACGCTGTTCTTGATCCTTGACGAATGGGTGCTGAACATCGCGCTAGCGCTCAACCTCGGGCAGACATTCGTATTCCGGACGACGCTAATCATGCTCATCTTCGCTTACGTCATCCGCTTCCTCGCCATCGGGTACAACTCGATCGAGAGTGGGTTCGAGAAAGTCGGTAAGTCTTTCACGGAAGCATCACGCATGCTCGGTTGGGGGACTGTGCAGACGTTCTTCCGCGTCGACATCCCGATGATCAAAGGAGCGATTATGAGCGCGTTCATCCTCGTGTTCGTCGATATCATGAAAGAGTTGCCACTGACATTGTTTTTACAACCGTTCAACTTCTCGACGCTCGCCACACAAGCGTTCAAGTATGTCAGTGACGAGAAGATTCATGAGGCCGCGCTCGCCTCGATTGTCATCGTCATCATGAGCGGACTGTTGATCTTTGTTTTCCATAAGGTGCTTGATAAGGAGGCCGACTAATGTTTGTTCAAATCAACGACTTACACTTCAGCTATAAGGGTGCGCATGAAGAGACGATTAAAGGGTTCTCGCTCTCGATCACAAAAGGTGAAATCGTATCGCTCCTCGGTGACAGTGGGTCAGGGAAGAGTACGATTTTACGTCTCATCGCCGGTCTTGAGATGCCGAATCAAGGCGTCGTCGTCGTGAACGACTGCGTCTGTTGCGATGACTGCCAATTCATGCCACCGGAACAGCGTGGGGTCGGCATGGTGTTCCAAGACTATGCACTTTTCCCGCACATGACCGTTGAGAAGAACATCCGGTTCGGGCTCCATAAGCTTGGACGGAAAGAACGGAACGAACGCGTCGAAGAGATGCTCGCGCTCGTGAACTTGTCGGATTTCCGTCACCGGTTCCCGTACGAACTGAGCGGCGGTCAACAGCAGCGTGTCGCGCTCGCGCGTGCGCTTGCGCCGAAACCGTCGTTGCTCATCTTAGACGAGCCGTTTAGTAACTTGGACACGTCACTGCAACACCGGATTCGGGACGACTTGCGGCGACTCTTGAAGCAGACGGGGACGACGACGATTTTCGTCACCCATGACGAAGAGGACGCCGAGGCGCTCGCCGACCGCATCGTCTATCTCGGAGAAGGCAAAATTAAGAAGCAAATCATGACGGAGAACAACAAGACGTTCAACCCGCAGATTCCATGTTTCGTCTAACAAGAAAACTCCCGCCGGACGACCGTCCGGCGGGAGTTTTCTGTAGTTATTCGGTTGCTTCGGAAGGACTCGATTCATTGCCGAGCCGGTCGATTGCCGTGACGTAATAGGTGGCCCTTTCGTCCGGCACTTCAATGCTTTTTCGGGCATGGGACGGAACGCTCTCAAGATGCACGTTCTCCCCGTCAATTACTTGGTAAATCCGATATCCAATCACAGTGTCATTACGGACAGCATGCCACGTGAGGAACGTACCGCGAAGTTCGACGTTCGTCGGGACATCGAGCGCGAAGTCATCAGCGAGAGGCACTTCCGCATCGACGAGTTCGGTATAAACGACGAATCGCTCGTCATAGCCGGCACTGCCGAACGTTCCAGAACAGGTGATCAAGTTTAGATTCCGTTTATCCGTTGCGCCGAAGATTTCTTTGATGGGCGCATTCGCCGTCTCATAGCGCTCGGTCTTCGTTACCTCGAACCGGGGCGTGTTTCCGGCCTCATCGACGATGACGATTTCATCACCGGCAACGAGTTGGTCGAGCTCATAGAAGACGGCGGGCCCCGTCTTGCTGTCGACGTGTCCGGCGATGACGGCATTGCCTTTACTTCCGGGCTTGACGCCGGGTTCGAACCAGCCGACTTGATCTTCGTCAGCCGGTACACCCATCTGACCGTTCTCGAGCAACCCGACCTGTTCGATGGCGGTATCGACGTTGATTTTTGGGATTCGGATGGTGACCGGGGTCACTGCCTTAGCACTTTCTTCTTCCACTGCGAGCCGAAGTTTCTTCACCTCTTCCTGTAGAAGTGAGAATTCAGCCGATAAATCTGGACTCTCCTCTATTTGTTTTTCTTCTACAGGTGGTGACGACGATTCTTGGGCGCTCGTCCACGTCCAGAAGCCAAAACAAAAGAGAGAGAGCGCCAGAAACAAATGGCGCTTGTTCATGGGCTCCCTCCTTATTTCTTATTGAACAGATTGTTTACGGTTGCGAAGTGTGACAAAGGCGAGTAAGATTCCGCCAAGGACAGCAAGGCCAGCGTAGAGTGTGTTCATCGATTGTGTTTGTGCACCACCGAGACCTGTTTCAGGCATTTCTTCAGGCATTGTTGTTTCGTGGAACTTGTCAGGCATTTGTGTCACGATCGCGTTACCGAGTGTTTCACCAACACCGAACATGAACGCGTATCCTTCACGGAATGACATCCAAGCTGCTTCTGCATCACCTGCTACATATTGATCAAACGTTTGAAGCACGAGTGCTTCGTGTTGTTTGATTGCTTCTTCACCGGCAGCTTGTGGCAAGTTGCCTTCTGTTGCTGCATCGAGGAATGTGCTGAAGTCGACAGCGAACTGGTCAAGCTTCATACGAGCTTCTTCGATTTTCGCTTCGTCACCTTCGAGTGTGGCGGCAACGATGTCACCTTGTGCTGTGATGTGGTTGCCATTCCATACTTTTTCGAATTGGGTCGCACCTTCATCACCGTAGACTGAACCGATGGCTGCTTTGAAGTCGAGTGTGTTCTGATCTTCAGCCCAGCTCACGTAGTCGAAGTCTTCTGCTTGATCGTAGCCTTTTTGCATGCCGATTGCTGCGAGGGCGAAGTGCTCACCTGCAAGGCTGTTCAACGTTGAGCGGAGCTCGACGGCCGGTGTGTCGGCTGGTGAGTCGAACTTGTCAGGCATTTGTGTGACGATCGCACCTGAGAGGGCTTTACTGATGTCGAACATGAGCTTGTATCCTTCACGGTACGTCATGTATGCCGACTCGTAGTCACCTGCGACGTAGTTGTCGAATACAGAGAGGACTTGTTCTTCATGAAGTTCGAGGACGTCAGCCGCTGCATCTTTAGGAAGGTTACCTTCTGTCGCGGCGTCAAGGAATGTCGAGAATTCTTCGACAAACTCGTCGACTTCTGCTTCTGCCTCAGCGCGGAGCTCTTGGTCCTCTGACTTCGCTGCTTCGACGAAGTCTGCCGAGTAGTCGTTATGGCCGGCGAAGATTTCTTCGAATTGGGCCGCGCCTTCATCACCGTAAATCGATGCGATGGCAGGTGTCATGTCGAGTGCGTTTTGGTCGAGCGCTTTCATCGCCACTTCAGCGTCTGCTGCTCCGTCGTATGCTTTCATCATCGATGTGACCGCTAAGACATAGTGCTCAGATAGCAACTGGTCGAGTGTCGCACGAAGGTCACCAGCCGGTGTGCTCGCTGTCGGTGCGTGATCTGCCGCCTGGGCGTTGAGTGGGACGAGTAAGCCTAACGCTAATGCCGGTGCTACAATCTTGTTCATTGTTTTCTTCTTCATGTGAATCGCTCCTTTGTTTTGTGAGTGTTGTCGTTGTTTACACCCATCTAACGGAGCGGTTCAAAAAATGGATCACTCTTTTTTATTTATTTTCGTGTTTTTGTTGAAGTGTGCGATAAACCCCCGGTGCGACGCCATATTTCCGTTTGAAAATTCGATGGAAATAGGGATACGAATGAAAGCCGGACTGTTCGGCGATCTGTTCAAGTGAGTGTTGCGTGTAGCGCATCTGTTCTTCAGCGAGTTGAAGGCGAATCGACTGAGCGTAGGCGATGATAGTCAGACCGGTTGCTTCTTTAAAGAGATGCACCGTGCGCGAGACACTCAGTCCGACCGCGTCGGCGACGTCCGCGACTTTAAAGTCGTCCGTCGCGTGGCTTTCGATATAGCGCATCATGCGGGAGACGACGGGCGGCCTCGTATTCATCCGATTTTCATGCATCGCCCGGTCAAGCATGAAGAGTAGCGCTTGGACGAGCGTCTCAATAATCCGCTCATCTTGGTCAATCGCAGGACGTCGCGCCTCTTCTGTGATGTGTTGCCAAAGCGATAGCATGCGTGCATCAATCGGAATGGACGTCATCGTCTGACGGGGCGCTTCTTCCCACCAGGCATCGAGCGGGGCACCTAGGCAAAACAAGTGATAGTCGCCGCTCGCCGGGGTGTCGACGTGGAGCGCGTAATCATCGCCCGGCCTGACGAGCAACAAGTCCCCAGGGCGTGCCGCATACGTCTCACCGTTGATGACGACGCGAGCCGTCCCTTCTGTCTGTAACCGAATCAAATACGTCTCAAGTTGATTTGGAAACGGAAAAGTATAGGATGTAGTGTGATAAGAATAGCCACAAAAGCCGATTTCCATCGAATCTTCCTTTCTTAATAGCAAAATCGTTCATATCCCAATCATATCATGGATAGTCATGCGTTCGAGGAGACGGTACGATGGAGGCGACAGAACGTATGAGGAGGATGAACATGAAACAATGGTGGAAAGAAGCGGTCGTCTATCAAATCTATCCGCGCAGCTTTAACGATTCGAACGGTGACGGGATTGGGGACATCCCGGGCATCACCGAGAAGATGTCTTATTTAGCAGAGCTCGGCATCGACGTCATCTGGCTCTCGCCGGTGTACGACTCGCCGAACGACGACAATGGGTATGACATTCGCGACTATCGCGCCATCATGGATGAGTTCGGGACGATGGCAGACTTTGATGCGATGTTAGAAGAAGCGCACCGTCATGGCATCAAAATCATGATGGACCTCGTCGTCAACCACTCGTCGGACGAACATCATTGGTTCATGGAGTCTCGCTCGTCAAAAGATAATCCGTATCGTGACTACTACATTTGGAAGAAAGGCAAGGACGGACAGCCTCCGACGAACTGGGGTGCGTTCTTTGGCGGCAGCGCCTGGAAGTATGATGAGGCGACGGATGAGTACTATTTGCATCTATTCAGTAAGAAACAACCGGACCTCAACTGGGAGTCGGAGACGCTTCGTCGTGAAGTGTACGACTTGATGACGTATTGGCTCGATAAAGGGGTCGACGGGTTCCGGATGGACGTGATCAACATGATTTCGAAAGACCAGAGCTATCCGGACGGGGAGACGCGGGGCACGGGTTACGGCGACGGGACACCGTTCTTCTTTAACGGGCCACGCATTCATGAGTTCATGCAGGAGATGAACCAGGAAGTGTTGTCGAAGTACGACACGATCACGGTCGGCGAGATGCCGGGCGTCAGCGTCGAGGAAGCGAAACTTTATACCGGAGAAGACCGGAACGAGTTGAACATGGTGTTCCATTTTGAGCACGTTGACGTCGGCAACGGGAGCTTCGGGAAGTGGAACCCGACCGATTGGAAGCTGACGGATTTGAAGACGATTTTTTCGCGTTGGCAAGAAGGGCTCGACGAGGAAGGCTGGAACAGCCTCTATTGGAGCAACCATGACCAACCGCGTGCCATCTCCCGTTTCGGGAACGATTCGGCAGAATATCGCGTGCGGTCTGGGAAGATGCTCGCGACGCTCTTACACATGTTGAAAGGGACGCCGTATATCTATCAAGGGGAAGAGTTCGGGATGACGAACGTCGCCTTCGATGCGATTGACAAGTATCGGGACATCGAGACGCTCAACGCCTATCGCGATTACACGTCGAACGGACTGCTCACGCATGAAGAGATTTTTCGCGGCATCCACGAGCGTGGACGCGACAACTCCCGGACGCCGGTCCAATGGTCGGCTGAGGCGCAAGGAGGGTTCACGACGGGGACGCCTTGGATTGACGTCAACCCGAACTACGTCGACATCAATGCGGAAGCGGCCCGGAAAGACCCGGACTCGCTCTTCCACTACTATCGCCAGTTGATTCAGCTCCGGAAACAGAACCCGGTCGTCGTCTACGGGAAGTATGAACTGCTCTTACCAGACGACGAGGCGGTATATGCGTTCACGCGGACGTACGAAGGTGAGACATGGCTCGTCCTGTGTAACTTCTCGGATGAGGAGCAAGTGCGGGAACTCCCGTTTGAAGTGAACGAACGCGTCATCGGAAACATGGAACCCGTGTCCCCGTTCACGCTTCGCCCGTACGAGGCACAAGTGTATAAAGTGTGACAAAAAACTCGCCTTTAGAGGCGAGTTTTTTTGATGCTGCTACGTATCGCGCGTTCTTTCGGGAATAGGATACTATGACCTGACCGAAAGGGGGGGAACGAGATGAAGACATTGATCACCTATTCAAGCCGCTACGGGACGAGCGAAAAGGTCGCACGTCTATTGGCGGACCGATTACCGGGGGACGTCCACGTACAGGATGTGGTCGAACGGCCTGACGTAGACTGGGCGGGCGTGGATCACGTCATCGTCGGCAGCTCAATCCGGATGGGGAAAATCCAAGACGAGATGACCGCGTGGCTTCACATCAACGAGTCGGAACTGTTGAAACGCCCGCTCGGACTCTATTTGTGTGCCGGCACCCCGACCGCCGCGGAACGCAAACGGGAACTTGAAGCGGCTTATCGGGACGCGTTACGGGCGCATGCCTATTTCGTCGAAGTCGTGGGCAGCGGGTATGACTTTGAACGCATGGGCTTCCTCGACAAGGCGATCGTCCGGATGATGGCGAAACAAACAGTAAGTTCGCTCGATTTGGACGAAGCGATGCTCGACGAGCTCGTCGAATCGGCTCAAGCGTCGCTCCGCACCCGCTCTGAGAATCCGTAAGCGAACACGTCGTGGGCGTCGAGTGGACTTTGGGAGGAGATGAGTGCATCTCCTCCTTTTTGTTCGCCCTCGATTCGATGAAGCGAGACCGTCGAAAGCCGTCCTCCGATTTTAATGGCGATCGGAGCCGAGTGACGGCAGGACACGTCTTCAATCGAGACGCGGTCCGTATGGTTCGCCCCGCCGAACAGTTCGATGTCGGCACGGGCCGATGTGAATCCGCTCGCCGTGATCCGCTTCAAACGCACGTTACGCGATTTGTATTGAATCGCGAGTGCCGGTTGGGCCTCGTAGTCGTAGGCCGTGTCTCCGAGTGCGGTGAACCCGTTGATGAACACATCTTGATAAGCGGAGATGACGAGACTGCGAGGCGAGGACTTTTCGTATAAGCCGGACCGGACCGGTTCAATGGAGACGAGGTTCGTCCCGGAGAGGAACCGGGCCGTCTTCGAGTCCGGGTCGTCCGCCAAATGGTGGCCGATGTGGCGGAAGTTATACGAACGGTTGTCGTGATACGACACGTGCCCGAAAATGTGGACGTCATGGGCGGCCGAGGACGTGGCGTGCGCCTTCACCTCGATCCCGCCGAAACAGCCTTCGGTCAAATTATTGACGAGGACGACGTGACGTGAGCCATCATCGACCTCAATCCCGTTCGAATTCGAAAAACCGGCCGTGTGCGTTCGGCCGTGCGGGTGGTGGCAATAACAGTTCGTGATATAGATGGCGTCGCTGTGATGGGTCGTGATCCCATCGTCCCCGTAATGGGTCGCCTCGCATCGGTCGAGCCAAACGTAACGGCTCCCGTTCGCCGCCCGTAGGCCGTCCCCGAGATAGTGGTAGTGGGGCGCCGTGATGTCGAACGCGTGCAAGCCGGCATTCTTCGCCGTCACATGGTGAATCCAGCCGAACGTGACGTGGGCGAACGTCAACGCACTCGACGCCGTATCGCTGCTCGACGTCCGTTCGACGTCGCCGAGGCGATCGACGTTCCAATCGAGAGTGAGATGAGCGACTTCGATATGGTGGTTGCCACGGAACGGTGTCGCATTCCGGAGTAGACGTCGATGTTTCGGGGCCCCGTCGGCGAGCTTAATCACGGTCTTGTCCTGTCCGGCCCCTACGAGTACGCAGTTCGATGGCATTCGAATCCCTCGGACGACGTACGTCCCGGCTGGTACGTGGACGCGGCGATTTGAACGAAGGGCGAGCCGGAAGGCGAGCGTGCAGTCGGTCCTCCCGTCCCCGACGGCCCCGTACTCGGTCACATCGACTTGGTGTGTCGTTGCTTGTGTCAGATTCAAATATTCCGCGTCCAGTCGTCTCATCCAAACGGGACGCACCATATCGTCTGCCACTTCGAGGGGAAGGGCGTTCGTCACCGGTACGATTCGTTCGGTCAATGGAAGACGTGACGGTTCGGTATGATGTTGATGCGGATAGGACTCGCGGCGAGTCGCTTCATGCCAAGCGAGCGTATCCGTCCATAAAGATTCCTCCGCATAAGCAGAGTTGGCGCGAATAGTGGCGTGGGGATTCAATCGATTAATGGCCTCCATGGTCTGTCTCCTCCTCGTGATGACTTCCCTCTGACTGTACCCGATTTCGAAGTATTTTTAGCAAACCGAAGTATTTAGTAGACAGAAGCATTTGTCCGTGGTATATTACATATGTGCTTAATTAAGAATAGCTGGAAACATAATTCACAAACGCTTTGGATTATTTTTCGTTTTAAGATAATCCCAGAGGTTTGTGCTTTTTTTGGTCAGTTTTTTCTAGTAAGGCACTACTATAACGCTCAGCGTTTATTTCAGGAGGGTTCATTATGAACACAGGTAAAGTAAAATGGTTTAACTCAGAAAAAGGTTACGGCTTCATCGAAATGGAAGGCGGAGACGACGTATTCGTACACTTCTCAGCAATCCAAGGCGACGGCTTCAAGACACTTGAAGAAGGCCAAGCAGTAACTTTCGAAATCACTGACGGAGCTCGTGGACCACAAGCTTCTAACGTTGAAAAAATCTAATCTTCCTTAACTTTAAGGAATTTTATAACCTGTCCGCATCTGCGGGCAGGTTTTTTTGTGTTTAATCGCGTGCCTCCGGGGAAGAGTATACGAGTGACAATCACAAGGAGGGTATTCGAAATGGATGCATTGCAAACGGCAAAAGATATTTTGAATCACAGCAACGTAGGGACGATGGCGACTGTCTATAAAGGAAAGCCGCATAGCCGCTACATGACATTTTTCCACGATGAATTGACGCTCTATACCGCGACCTCGAAAGACACAGATAAAGTCGACGAGTTGAAAAACAATCCGTATACACATATTTTAATCGGTTACGATGGCGACGGTGTCGGCGATACGTATTTAGAGATTTTAGGGGAGACGACCGTGTCGGACGACGAGTCGATGAAAGAAAAAGTGTGGAACGAGAAGCTCGAAGGTTGGTTCGACGGTCCGGATGATCCGAAACTCGTCATCTTGAAAGTGACGCCACAATCGATGCGGGTCATGAATAAGAAAGGGCAACCACCGCAAGAAGTTCAGTTATAAAGGTCGACGTGACGTCCAAACGGGCGTCTTTTTTGTGGAATTTCCAAAAAGTGACTGACTTGTGACACACGTATGGACGAACGGTGAACGATTGTCATAACATATGTGAAAAACTGAACATGAGTGGTATATTGTGAATGTAATCACATATGAGTCATCATTCCACATAACAAGGAGGAATTATCATGTTCACAAAGTTTTGGCAAAACCACAACATCGCGACCGGCATCTTGACCGTACTTCGGATTTGGCTCGGTTATCACTGGCTCACGGCCGGGTGGGGAAAAATCACAGGCGACTTCGCATCTGGTGGCTATCTTCAAAACGCAGCGTCGCTCGCGACGGGCGACCATCCGGCGGTGGCCGGTTGGTGGGCCGCCTTCCTCGAAGGCTTCGCGATTCCGAACGCAGCGTTGTTTGACATCTTGATCCCGTATGGTGAGTTTTTGGTCGGTCTTGGCCTCTTGCTCGGAGCGTTGACTCGTAGCGCCGCTTTCTTCGGTCTCGTCATGAACATGGCGTTCTTGCTCTCAGGTACGGTCAGCACGAACCCGACGATGCTCATCGTTTCGGTCCTCATCCTCGTCGCCGGTTACAACGCTGGGAAAATCGGGATCGACGGGTTGTTCCTTCGCAAGTTCGTTGAAACGAAAGTCATGCATCGTTCACCAAATCGTCAAATAGCGTGACGACTTTCTGACATTCTCCTGTGACAAACCGTTCGTTGTTCGGCTACGATGAACATAGCATGGATTGCAAAGGAGAACAGAAATGAACGCTACACAGTTTAAATGGCTCGGATATACGGAAGGCATGTCGTTCTTATTGTTATTGTTTATCGCGATGCCGCTCAAGTATTTAGCGGGTATGCCGCTCGCCGTCAGCATCGTCGGTGCGGCGCACGGATTCTTGTTCGTCGCGTACGTCGCGGCTGCGGTCTACATGGCGCGGCGCTTCCGCTGGAGTTTCAAAGTGCTCGTCCTCGCGGTCATGGCGTCGGTCATCCCGTTCGGACCGTTCCTACTCGAAAAACGAATTTTACCTTCAACAGAGAAGACATCGAACTGAGCGGTTCGATGTCTTTTGGCGTTCATGCACTTTCCGCGTCTGCTGACACAGCTGCTTTTTCGGCAGCGATGTCGTGACGGATCCGATACATCGCAAGCGGCGTGATCGATAGCAGGCAGACCATGCAGACTGTATAGAGGAAAGCGACCGATACCCATTCACTCAAGGCGCCGAACAAGATGAAACCGAGCGGCGTGATGCCCATCGCGAGTGATTCGAGCACACCGATGACCCGACCGAGGTAGCTCGGTTCTGTATTCGTTTGTAAATACAGTTGCATCGGAATGTTGACCCGGATGATGAAAAAGCCGCTGAACAGCGCGAAGGCTGTTAAAAAAACGATGGCCGGTGTAATCGAGAAGTCAAAATAAACGGGCACGGCCGGTGCGATAAAGAGGCAACTCATGACGATGAGCGACGTTCGGACTGTCGCGAGGCGATACTTGATCGCAAATATCGGTAATGCATGGGCGAGCGAGGCGACTAAAAAGCCGACGGCGAACATGCTTTCTAATAAACCGAACTGGAGCGGGCTCGTTCCGATTTCTTGCAAGGCGACAATCGGAAATAACACTTGTGAAGCGACGAAGAAAAAGTTGAGCAGTGCGGCAAGGACGGTCAACGTCCACAGCACGCGCTGCCGTTTCAAATAGCGGAAACCGGAACGGACGTCTTCCCACGTCGAATGATCGGCGGAAGTTTTTTCATATGATTGAAAGGTGAGCCGGGAGGCGAAGAGAGCTGCGATGATAAAGAGCAGTGACGAGCTGAACAGAAACGCTGAGATCGGTAGAAGGAGGAACAACGCCCCGGCCAACAGTGGTGTACCGATACTCGAGATCGAGACGACGCTTTGAATGAGCGAGTTGGCACGTTGCAGTTCGTCTTTATCAAAAAGAAAAGGAATCGAACTCGACAGCGTGACCGACAAGAAAGTCGAGACGATAGAGAGCAGACATGTGATAATCAAGAAGACAGGGACGCCGAACGTCCAAACGAGACTCGCAGCGCCTGCGAGAAAGAACAAGGCCGCGCTCAACGATTCCATCGTGATGATGACACGCTTGCGGTTCAGTTTATCGGCATAGACACCGGCGAGCGGGGATAACAGGACGCGGGGCAACGTGCCAAAAAGAAGGACGAGCGCGAACTGGAGTCCGGAGCCTGACGTCGTCAGGACGGTCAAGCCGGCGACGAACGTGAACAGGCTCGAAGCGAACAGCGACATGAATTTCCCGAGCAACAAGACGTACAAGTTTGGTGATGTGTTCATCAGAATCATTCTCCTTTACTATAAAGTTCAATTTGATTTAACTGTATAGTAAGCGATGAGACTCCAATTGTATACAATAAGTTCAATTTAATTTAACTTTTTTAAAGAGGTGCTCTATGATTGGACAACAGATTAAAGCGTTACGGAAAGAAAAAAAGTTGACCCAAAGCCAGCTCGCAGAAGGCATCATCACGAAATCGATGCTCAGTATGATTGAGAACGGCAAGGCGGAGGCGTCGATGCGCAGCCTACGCGAGATTGCGAAGCGACTAGACGTGCCGGTACAGTCGCTGCTTGTCGATGCGCGAGAAGCAGATTTACAGAAAATCGTCGAGGAGATTGAATCGACACAAGGGACGCTCCAATCATGGAAAGATGAAGACGTCCAACAAGCGCTTCGTCCTTATTTAGAAGACGAGATGAACTCGGTATGGCAAGGGAAAGCTTATACTTTATTCGCGGACACGATGTTCAATAATGGAGAGCAACAAAAACTGCTTGAGCTATACGATCAGGCAATTGCGGTGTTTGAGCGGTTCGAGGAGAAAGAGGAACTGATTATGGCGCGCATCAGCCAAGCCTTTTATCTGCTTATGTGGAATCGTTTTGAAGAGGCGATTGAGCGCATTGATATGCTTGAATTGATTGATTTGAGGAGCATGAAAACGAAGACGCGTGTTGAGTTCAGTATGTTGATGGTGTTCCGGAATATGTTGTATGACGATGATTTGCCAGGTGCGATTCGTCGTCTTGAAGATACACTCGATTATATGACACGGACAAAGATATACTATCGTGTGGACGATGTATATCGTGTCATCGCGATATGTGCCCTGTATTTAAAAGATGAGGATTTAGTCTTAAGTGCGCTAGAGAAAGCGAAGCAATACACTGCCTTTACAGGGGATGTATCAATGAAAATACGTGTCGCGATGACCGAGGCGCTCTACGCAATTGATTATCGGAAAACAGACCTTCTAAAACAGCAAATTTCGGTTATGGACCAATTATTAGCGGGGAATGAAGAGTTCATTGCCGCATTCGAGATGAGTAAAGGTGTTTATTTCGCACTGACCGGTGAGGCAGAAGTAGCTCGGAAGTCGTTTTTGAAGCTGTTGGAGCACCATGATCAGTGGGCGAAGCATGGTTTTGTCGACCAAGCCATTTACTTCGAGGGATTGTTAATTGGAACGAGTCACGGTTGTGGGGATGAGTGGATACCGTTGATTGAACGAGAAGTCGGTTTATTCCCGGAAGGTCGTTTCCGGAGCCACCTTACTTCGATGATGAAAAAAATCAAGGGCTGATGACTCAGCCCTTGAACGTTTGAATGAGTGTTCCTTTTCCATCCTCGACTTGAATCGAGGCGTGCGCGCCATTGACGAGCGTCAGTTGTGGCGGCACGTGCCCGCAGTCGATGTCATAGATGACGGGTACGTCGAGCATGTCATGAAGCTCGGCATAGACGTCTTCGGCCGTATAGCCTTGGACCGGTTGTTGCGCCTCGCTTCGGCCGAACAAAATTCCGCTCGTATGATCGAACCAACCGGCCCACTTCATTTGAAGCAGGGTCCGTTTGAGTGTGGGCACATCGAACTCGGCGTTCTCGAAGTACCAAAGGATGGGCTCCCCGTTCAAACGCTCCCGTTGAAACGTGGCGATGTCGCCATAAGGTGTGCCGATTGTATGCAACAAGACGTCGATGCAACCGCCGAGCAGTCGCCCTGTCGCCTCGGTGCCGCCCATCGCTTTCCATTCGGTCGTCTCGGTCAAATGATAGATGTGCGGAGTCGGGTTCCCGTGTTGCCATTCCTTTTGATAATGCTCCGAAGCGCGTTGAATGACGGTCTCGCCTTCTTTTTCCGAGACGACATCGAGCCAGCGTGAACTCGTCTCGTCCCACTCCTCGCCGCGAAGGTCGACGAGGTTCGTCCCATGCGCTGAGGCGATGCCAGTTTTTAACGTATAGACGAATAGAAATAAGCTGACGTCGGAATAACCGAGCATCCATTTCGCCGGTAGCGCGTCCCAAGCGATACGGTCTAGAATTTCAATCAATAGCGTCCCGCCCCACGGCGGGATAATCAAATCGATCGTCTCGTCTTGAAACAACGACGTCAGCTCACTCGCGCGGACGTCGGCAGGCGCCGACTTGGCGTTTGACTGCGTCCAACTCGACGGCTGGAAGCGTAACGTGAAACCATGACGGTTGAACGTCTTCTCCGCTTCATGGAGTAGATGGTGAAGTTCGGTCGGGATGCCGGATGAGGGCGCCGTGACACCGACCGTTCTGCCGGTCAGTTGGGGATAACGAATCATAAAGGCCTCCTGTGGATAAGTAGTGGAATGAAGTGTAGAATCGGATTATCCACATGTGGACAAGTCACTTTTGACGCATATGCTCCGCATGACGGATGCCCCACGCGTTCATCGTCTCGAGCACCGGGATGAGCGTCCGTCCGTATTCGCTTAATCGATAGTCGACGCGCGGCGGCACTTCCGGATAGACGGTCCGGATGATGATGTCGTGCTCTTCTAAATCACGGAGTTGGGCCGTCAGGATTTTTTGACTGATGTTCGGAAGCGCGCGTTTCAGTTCACTGAACCGGAGTGTGCCTCCGTTAATGAGGGCGAGTAAAATCGACGGCTTCCATTTGCCCGTAATCAGTTCGAGCGCCGTATCGACTTCACAACTTGAGATTTTCGTCACAACGTTCTCTCCTTCATAGTATCCTTTACGTAACTATACCACCTTTTTGTGCCGTCTTCTGTCGATTTCACTTAGCGGGTATACTCAAAAGAGAGGTGAAGAACATGAAACTAACAAATATCAAATTAGGTGCTGTCACGTTGCGCGTCAGCGACTTGAACACGATGCAAGCTTTTTATAAAGAAATCATCGGGATGGACGTTCTCGACACGAGAGACGGGTACGTGACGCTCGGCACGGAAATGACGCCGCTCGTCATCTTGCATGAAGTGAAAGGCGCGCGACCAAATCGTCAAGCGGCTGGCCTGTTCCATTTCGCCATCCTTCTACCGGACCGAATCGAGCTCGGCCGAGTGCTCCATCATTTAATCAGTCGTCACATCGAGGTCGGGCAAGGGGACCATTTGGTGAGCGAGGCGTTCTATTTGAGCGATCCAGAAGGGAACGGCATCGAACTGTATGCCGACCGACCTCGTGACCAGTGGGAATATGAGCCGAACGGGCACGTGAAGATGTCGACGGATCCTGTCGACTATCAATCGATGCTCGAAGCGGCGGCCGATCGCCCGTTCACGGGACTGCCGTCCGGGACGACGATGGGCCACGTGCATTTCAAAGTTCGTTCTCTCGAGACGGCGCGTTCATTTTATGCGGATCGCCTCGGTTTCACGGTGACGACGGACTCTTATCTGGGTGCCTTATTCTTGGCGGCCGACGGCTATCATCATCATGTCGGCACGAACGTTTGGGCGCGACCGAGCATGCCGATGGGCGAAGAGGCCGGCATCGAGGCGTGGACACTGCTCGTCGATGCGGCGACGAACGAAGCGCTCGGTGGGACGACGAGCGAATGGTCGCTCACCGATTCAGACGGCATTACGGTCAATATAAAAAGCGTGGACTGATGTCCGCGCTTTTTAACGTGCTGTCATTTTTTTCTGGCCTGAATCGAACGAGAGGCGAAGCCCGCGTTTTTTATACGCTTGCTCGACTCGTTTTGGGTTGATGCTAAGCTCGAGATGAGCGAGCTTCAAATGTTCAAGCTGTGGCACCGTGACATCGAGACGGACGAGCTCCATGTTGCGCTCGGCTTTCTTACGGGTGCGTCTCAAGTTACGGGGCACTTCCTCTGACGTCAGTGCCGCGATCGTTTCGTTGATTTGTTGTCGTTTGTCGCCTTTGACGCTCAGTGCCGTATACAATTTTTCGAGCGAACCGAATCGCTTAATCAATTTTACCGACTGGCTCTCGTCAAGTCCGGCCACAGGAGGAATCCCGTCAGAACGGTCTCCTGTCAACGCCTTGACGGCTGAGAGTTGTTTCGGCTTCAAGCCTTCATAGAGTGCTGCAATCTCCTCAGGGCGAATCTCGAGATGTCGCTTGAGCGGGAGCGGGCGGTTGTCTTTAATGTCGCAACGCGCCTGCATCTGTTGCAGTTCTTGAGTTTGAAGCCAAACCGTGATGCGTGGACTCACGAGCTGAAGCAAATCTTTATCCTTCGTCATGATGACGACAGGTGCGCTACAGCTGAACTTCCGCGCGATGTGGGCGATCAAATCTTCTCCTTCATAGCCTTCGACTTGATATTGCGGGATGCCGCTCTCTTCAAGGAGTTGGCGCATGAGTTCCATTTGAGCCTTCAATTCGGGCGGTGTTTGGCGACGGCGGCGTTTATAACCGGGATAAAGTTCCCGACGCCACAATGTTTCACGTGATACGTCCCAAACGACGACAAAATGGGTCGGACGATGTCTGCGTAGAATCGTCCGGATGAGGCCGGTCATTCCGATGACGGCGCTCCGATCGTTTTTTGATACCTCGCGTCCTTTTTTCGTTCGGCTCGCGGCGGCACCATAGTAGGCACTGGCCAGCATGGAGTTACCGTCAATTAAAAATAGTTTACGTTCCATGCGTAACCTTCTTTCTGTAGTTGTTGGACCGAGCAATCGTGAATAACTCGGTGATGTTGTGTCAATGAGTGGCGTGCACTCAAATAAGCAACATATGTGCAGTATAGCACGACAGGACATGAAAATATAGCGACAGTTCTGAGCGCATAAGAAAAGCCTTCCCGACGTGGAGTGGGAAGGCAAGTGGAAGCGTCAATCGATTTCAGCTTGAATCTCGTCTCTATGGGCGAGAATCAAGTCGACGAAGACGATGCGGTGGTTATCGACTTCACGGACGATTAATTCGTGATCACCGGGCAGGACGAAGCGTTCGCCGGCTCGGGCGTTCGCTTTTTGTGACAAGACGAACCCGCCGACCGTGTCGACGTCGTCTTCAATCTCGATCCCGAACCGTTCCTCGACTTCCTGTGTGAGGACGAGGCCGGACAGGCGATAGTGCCCCGGGGTGACTTCCGTGATTTCGGCCTGTTCGTCGCGGTCGAACTCGTCACGAATCTCGCCGACGATTTCTTCTAAGATGTCCTCAATCGTGAGCAGGCCGGCCGTGCCGCCGTATTCATCGATGACGAGACACATCATCGTCCGTGCGTTTTGCATCTTCACCATCGCTTCTTGGAGCGGGGTGAACTCGGTCACGAGCGGCAGTTGATGGATGAACGTCGCGAACGGGGCATCACTGTTCGCGAGTTGGGCCGTGAACAACTGCTTCGCGTTCACAAAGCCGAGCACGTCGTCCCGGTCGCCGTCGCGTGTGACCGGATAGCGCGTATATTGGTGCTCTTGGACGGTGGCGATAATCGAGTCCATCGAATCTTCCTCGTCAATCGTGACCATGTTCATGCGCGGCACCATCGCGTCTTTCGCGACGCGCTCGTCGAACGAGAAGATGTTTTGCACGTAGGCGAGCTCGTTCTCGTTAATCTCCCCGCTCTTGAAGCTCTCCGTCATGATAATCTTCAGTTCTTCCTCGGAATGCGCCGTCTCTTGAGCGGTCGTCTGGACACCGAACAAGCGAAGCGTGAGCCGGGCCAAACTGTTCAACACACGGATGAACGGATACATAATCTTCGTGAACCAGTAAAGCGGACGTGCGACGAGGAGCGTCAACTTCTCGGCCTCGTGAACAGCGAGCGTCTTCGGGACGAGTTCACCGATAACTACATGTAAGAAGGCGATCAACAAGAAGGCGATTAAAAATGACAAGAACGTCGAAGTGGTCGCCGAGACGTTGAAGACGTTGACGAGCGGTTCCATCATCCCTTCGATTTGATCGGCGCCGATCCACCCAAGGCCGAGCGCGGACAAGGTGATGCCGAACTGAGACGCGGAAAAGGAATCATCGAGATTCTCAATCACTTTTTTTGCGACGATGGCGCGCTTGTTTCCTTCAAGAACGAGTTGGTCGAGTCGTGCGCCCCGCACTTTGACGATTGAAAATTCGGCAGCGACAAAGAACGCGGTCAAGAAGATGAGCAAGGTAACGATGATTAAACTGAGTAACGTGGGACTGTCCAAAAATTCCCCCAAAAATCGGGGAGTCACCTCCATTGAAGTAAGATTGTACGTCTTTCAGGCAATTCCTGAAAACGAGTAGTTTGTTTCAGTATAGTGGATTTACATTAAATATTCAAAATCAAGGTCGGGAGGTTTCGACAAGAGGGGAATGAGGGAACTACAAAGCGAGAAGCTGAAGGAGGGAACAGTATGGCAAACTATCCAGAGTTAAAAGGGAAAGTCGCGGTCATCACGGGGAGTTCGAAAGGGATTGGGCGTGCCGTCGCCGAGCGCTATGCGAAAGAAGGCGTCCATGTCGTCTTGAACTATCGGAGTAGCGAAGACGAGATGAACGAAGTTATTCGTGGCATCGAAACGAGTGGCGGGAAAGCGGTCGCGGTAAAAGGGGACGTCGCGGAAGAAGGGCTCGCCGAGAAGATGATCGAGAAAGCTGTCTCTGAGTTTGGGAAGATGGATATCTTCGTCAACAACGCCGGTGTCCAAGTCGAAGCGAAGACGCACGAGATGGAGCTCGACAATTGGAAGAAGATTATCGATACGAACTTGACGGGCACGTTCCTCGGTGTGCGTGCCGCGTTGAAATATTTCGTCGAACACGAGATTCAAGGAAATATCATCAACATGTCGTCGGTGCATGAAGTCATCCCCCGCCCAGGTTACACGCACTATGCGGCGAGTAAGGGTGGCGTCAAGATGTTCACAAAATCGGTCGCGCTTGAATACGCACCGAACAAGATTCGCGTGAACGCCATCGCACCAGGTGCGATCGATACACCGATCAACGAAGAGACGATGCAAGACCCGGAAGAGAAGAAAGGGCTCGAGGCGCTCATCCCGACGCATGAGATTGGTCGTCCGGAACAAATTTCGGCGGTCGCCGCATGGCTCGCGTCAGACGAGTCATCCTACGTGACTGGTACGACGATTTTCGCCGACGGTGGCCTTTCGCTTTATCCGTCGTTTGGCCCTGAAAACAAAGTCCAATAAAAAAGAGGGGTTCGCGCAATGCGGACCCCTTCTCTTTTGTTAACTACTCATCTTATCTTCGGCTACATATTTCGGTAAGGTGATGGTGAAGGTCGATCCATCCCCGACACTTGAATCGACATGAATCGATCCGCCATGACCTTCCGCAATCTCTTTACAGATGGCAAGACCGAGACCGGTGCCGCCGATTTTACGGCTGGCCGAGTTGTCGACACGATAGAATTTATCGAACAGTTTGGAAATCGCCGATTCAGGTATCCCGATGCCTTTGTCTTGAACCGAAATCTCAATCGTGTCCGCTTGATCATGCGTGACGCAGACGGCAACCTTCCCCCCGTCCGGCGAATATTTAATCGCGTTGTGCAGCAAGTTCGTGAACAGTTGACTCAACCGATTCCGGTCCCCATAAACGAGGAGATTCGTATCACATTCGAGCGTGAGCGCGTGGTGTTGGCTCGCGCCTTGATGTAGCGCAATCGTTTCGGACAAAATGTCATGCAGGCGTTCGGGTTGGTACTCGTACGCCTGTTGACCAGACTCCATGCGCTGGACGTCGAGCAGATTCGAAATCAAGTCCTCGAGGCGAAGCGTCTCTTGATGAATCATCCCTAAATACTGATCGACGCGATCTGGCTGTAAGCTCCGATAGCGCAACAGTTCCGTGAAGCCGATGATGCTCGTGAGCGGTGTCCGCAACTCGTGGGACACCGTCGAGACGAGCTCGGTCTTCAGACGGTCGACTTCGGTCTCTTGTGTCACGTCACGGAAGACGAGCATCGTGCCGTGTCGCGTGCCCCGTAAATGAATCTTCTCGGCATACATTTGAATGAAGCGTGCTTCTTGGTTCATCGAGAACGTCACGCTCTCTTCCATGCCCTCACCCTCGAACGCATGGCGCATGAACGAGAAGAACGCGTTTTTTGGTCGACTTGAAGTCCGAGCGCTTCTAAATCGGCGTCGAGTCGATATAAGTCCATCTCATTTCGTTTTGTGATGGCTTGATTGAACATGACGAATAGCGCCTGGTTCGCCATCTTCTCGTTCGTCGTATGTTCGACATAAATGACGGCATCACGAATCGAGTGAAGCAGACGGGCCGTCTTTTCACGTTCCTCTTCGACTTGATGACGCTGCATCGCGAGCGAAGAGGCCATTTGACGAAACGAGTCGGTCAATTGGCCGACCTCATTTCGAGACGAGGCCCACTGCATCGGCACGATTTGTTCATCCGCGAGTCGACCGCTGTTGACGATCAAGTCTTGGAGCTGACCGGTCAACCGCTGAACGTACGGACGGGCGGCGATGAAGAGGACGAAGAGGACGGCGAGGAGGGATAACAACCAGAGCACTTGCGCCCACTTCGTATGTGTCGCAAGTTGCTCACGAAGCATGTTCTCCTCATCGTTCAATGAGTTTCGATATTCCGTGAACACGGACTCCATGTCGACGATGCTCGCGCTCATATCCGCGGCGCTCTTCGAATTGATTTTAAACTTCCGGTCTGCCGGTGGTTCCGCTTGCGGCGTCACCTTGCCGAGTGTCGGCATCTGCAAAAACGGCTCGGTGACCGTACCGGTACGTTTCGCTACGACATAGCGCTCTAGGCTCGGCATGACACGTTCCTGATATGCCGAGAAGAGCGTCCGAGCGTCGCTCGCATACACTTTCTCTTTTTCAGTGACCGCATTCGCTTCAAACCAAGCGGTCTGCGTCTCAATCAACGCTTGTTTATCTTTGACGCGGGTGAGCATCTCCTCGTCACCGAGGATGACGTAGCCGCGCATCTCATATTGCATGGACTGCCACGTCTCGAATAACTCAGTCGCATTCGTTCTGCGTTCGCTGACATTCTCGAGCGAGGTCGTCGTCTGTTCAATTCGATTTTCCGTATAGACGTACACGGCAAGTGAGGTAAGGAGGATCAGTCCGATGAATAAATAGAAGACGAATAAAAACTGTCTTCCGATCCGTTGGTCAATCCATGCTTTCATAATAGACCGTTCCTTCCTGGAACTACGTGCATTCCATCTGTGACAAAATCCTGTCTGGTTCGTTCCTTCATTGTACAGATTTCAACCAGCCGTTGCCACCAATCAAGAAATTCTCGGAAATTCACTACTATTCATTGACCAATAGTGAACAATGGGCTATTGTTTAATATATAGTAGAGGAGGCGGGATGATGAATCCTCAATTTAAGAAGGGCGTGCTCAACTTATGTGTGCTCGCGCTCGTCGAACAAGGCGACCGTTACGGCTATGAGCTCGTCCAAGCCATTTCGGCGAAAGTATCCATCTCGGAAGGTGCGGTCTATCCGCTCCTTCGGCGGCTAACGTCCGAAGGCTACTTCACGACGTACTTGAAAGAGTCGGCTGAAGGACCGCCGCGAAAGTATTACACGATCACGGACCAAGGGAAGATGCATTTAGAGGCGTTACGAAACGAGTGGGAATTGTTCACAACAGGCGTCAACGAATTGATTAAAGGGGGAGACGACGTATGACAGAAGAACAGTATTTGGGAGAGCTCGAACGATTACTTGCCGGGGTGAGCGTCATCGAACGAGTCGATATGTTGCGTGACGTGTCCGAGTACTTTGCGAACGGACGGGCAGACGGGAAGACGGACGCAGCGATGATTGAGGAGCTTGGGCGGCCAGAGACGTTAGCCGGTGAGCTGCTTGGGTCGACTGAGTCCTCTTCTGAAGTCAGTCGTAAAGAGCCGACCGTCGTCAAAAGTCAGAACGTGGCGTTCCATAACGTCTCTATCGACGTCCTGCAAGCACACGTCCGCGTCGTTCCGTCGCATGACGGTTTTGCCTACGCCACGCTCGAGACGGAACGGGACCACGGGGTGACGATGAATATCGTCGGGGACACCTTGGAAATCCGAATCGAGTCCGAGCGTCGTTTCGGTCTATCGAATTTGTTTGCCTGGGCGGTGACGAAGGCCCCGGTGCTCCATATCGAGCTGCCGCGTCATGCGTATGAACAAGTCGTCTTGAAGAATCGTCACGGCTCGTGCGACGTGCGAAACCTAGATGCGGCATCGGTCGAAGTCGAGAGCGAGAACGGTAGTATCACGGTGCACACGGTGAATGCGAAGCGTGGCTCTTTCCGTTCCTCGAACGGGAAAGTCAGTCTCACGGCGATGAGCGGTCAGGCGTTACATGCCCATTCCTCGAACGGACGCGTGGAAGTCGCTGCCTCGAACGTCGATCGATTAGAGGTCCATTCCTCGAACGGGCGTCTCGATATCCATGACGTAAAAGGAGCGGTCGAGGCGAAGACCTCGAACGGACGCATCGACTATGCGATGGATGTGTTCGAGCACCCAGTCCGCCTGAAGACGAATAATGGGCGCATCGATGTTCGGTTGAAACGTGAGCCGCGTGACGCCGTCATCCGTGCGAAAACGAACAACGGCAAAGTCGAGCTGTTCGGCGATCGGGCGAATGAGCGGACGTATGGGGATGGGACGGTTGAACTTAGACTGACGAGCTCGAACGGAAGCATTACCGTTGAACAAGCATGAAAAAGACTCGCGCGTGAGCCCTTCACGCGCGAGTCTTGCTATTTATAAATCGTGCACGAGCACATAGGCGACACGGACCGGACCGTGTACCCCGACAATCAAGTTCATCTCGATATCGGCCGAGTTCGATGGGCCGGAGATAAAGTTGACGCCGTTCGGTGACGCGAGGTCTCCGTCCTTGTCTAATGCACTGAGCTGCTTGGCGGTTTGTGTCATCCGAGGGACAAGGGCCGATTTCGGGATAATGGCGATATGGTCGTGCGGCAACAGGCTTATCGTCCGTGATTTTCCCGGTTTTGCGTATTGGACGATTGTCGCGCTCTCGGCGAACGCCGCGTCGGCGATTGTGATGCCGATATCGGCTTTGACGGCCAACGCCCGACTCTCATCCGGACGCGTGGCGTCCCACCAGTCGAACGATGCGCTCGTCTTTGGCGCCCACGATTTGATTCGTTCGTCTTGCTCGGCGATGATGGCGGATCCTTCATAGCGTTCAATTAAAAGACGGAGCGTATCGTCGAGGTGAGCCGAATCGCACTCGACGACGTCCGTATGGATGCGCATCGCAACCATGCGAAACGTCTCAAGGAGCCCCTCTTCAGACACGTCTTTCAACACGTCATCTTGCGGGCGGTGCTTGTACACACGTTTGGGCGGGGTCAAGTCGACGTCACGTCCGAGTTGTTTGGCGATACGATTCAAAAAGTCTTCCCGATTCGTGATTGTTCCTGGATTCACTGTGCATTCCCCCGTTTCTTAAACCAGTCCCGTACGGTCTGTTTACTCGGTTGCGGCATATCTTTCGAGTCGGTCCAAGCCGGTAAGCCTTTATCAATTTGGCCCGCCTTTGTGAACGGGGATGTGGCGAACGGCGCCATCTGTTCGGCCGCCTCGAATAAGAACGGGCTCGATGACGTGACGGCGAAACCTTTCATGGCGATGCGTTCGACGAACGGTGACTGCTTCTTTTCTTCGACGATGACGCGGCGATGCTCGATCAACAGCTCATGGAGCGGAATCTTGACCGGGCACGCTTCCGTACAGGCACCGCATAAACTCGAGGCGTAAGGCAATTCTTTATAATTCTCGTAACCGTCAAGGAGCGGTGCGAGCACGGCGCCGATCGGGCCAGGATAGATCGAGCCGTAGGCGTGACCGCCAATATGACGATACACGGGACAGACGTTGATGCAGGCGGCGCAGCGGATGCATTGCAGCACCGATTGGAACTGGGTGCCGAGAATCCCGGAGCGCTTGTTGTCGACGATGACGAGATGGAATTCTTCAGGACCATCGACCTCGCCGACAGCCCTTGTCCCGGCGAACGTCGTGATGTATGAGGTGAGTCGTTGCCCGACGGCGCTTCGGCAGAGCATGTTGACGAGCACTTCGAACTCTTCGTACGACGGCACGAGCCGCTCCATCCCCATGACAGAGATGACCGTGTCCGGAAGGGACGTGACCATCCGTCCGTTTCCTTCATTCGTGACGAGCCCGACGGCACCGCTCTCGGCGATGGCGAAGTTACAGCCGGTGATGCCGACTTCCGCTTTCAAGAAATCTTTCCGCAGCTCGCGACGAGCGTAACGGCCGAGTTCGGTCGGGTCGTTCGTTCCGACGTACCCGTGGGCCGTGAACGTCTCATGGACGGCGTTTCGATCTTTATGGAGCGCGGGGGCGACGATATGGGACGGTGGATCGTTGTCGAGTTGAAGGATCCATTCCCCGAGGTCCGACTCGACGACCGTACAACCCTCCTCATGGAGTGCCTCGTTCAAACCGATTTCCTCGGTCACCATCGATTTCGATTTGACGACGTGTTTCGCCTCTTTTGAGCGGACGACTTCACGGATGTATCGGTTCGCTTCTTCCGGTGTCTCCGCGAAGAAGACGTTGCCGCCGCGTTTCGAGATGTTCTCACTTAGCTGATATAAGTAATAGTCGAGATGTTCGAGCACGTGCTGGCGAATCTCTTCCGAATGGTCACGGAACGCTTCCCAGTCCCCGAGTTCGCCGGCAGCGTTCAGCCGACCGTCACGAAGCCGGTTTTGAGCCGAGCTGACAGCTTGGCGCATGAACGGGTTGTCGATCCCGTCTTTGCGACGTGCTTGAAACTTTTCATCTAGCCGAATCCCCATACTCATGCTTGTTTCACCCCTTCGTTCAACACTTCCGCGATATGCATCACTTTGATCGGATGCCCTTGTTTATGTAGGCGTCCGCCGATATTCATTAGACATGAGGCGTCCGCACCGATTAAGACGTCGGCTCCAGAATTCAAGATGGACGCGACCTTCTCGTCGACCATCTGCACCGACACGTCCGGCATCTTGACCGAGAACGTCCCCCCGAAACCACAGCAGTTATGGACACCATCAAGCGGAAGCATCGTCAAGCCGTCAACATGTTTGAGCAGTTGTCCCGGTGCCGCCTCAATCCCGAGGAGACGCGTCATATGGCACGAGGCGTGATACGTCGCTTTGGCCGGAAACTTCGCCCCGACGTCTTTCACTTCGAGCACGTCGACGATGAATTGTGTCAACTCGAACGTCTTCGCCGCATGCGCCTCGGCCCGCGCTTTCCACGCTGGGTCGTCTTTGAATAAGTGTGGATAATCACGCATCATCATGACGCAAGAACCCGACGGCCCGACGATGTAATCGGCATCGGCTTTCTCGAACGTTTCAATCATGTGTTTGGCCACTTTTTTCGTCTCTTCATGGTAACCGCTGTTATAGGCGGGTTGACCGCAACACGTCTGCTCGAACGGGAAACTGACGTCACAACCGAGATGTTCTAATAGTTCGACCGTCGCTTGACCTACCGATGGGAAGAGCGTATCGGAAAGGCAAGTGACGAATAGCGCCACTTTAGGCATGTCCATTCCTTCTTTCTTCAGCTGGTTTTCGTAAACGATTTCACCGCCATTATTTCATAACGGAACGACAACAATAAAGCAAAATGGGATGAATCGCATAAAAAACTGTAAAATCCTGTCTAATTGAGAAGGGGATGAGAATGAATTGGAATTCAGGCATATCTTGCTATAAAACAGCATTCCCTTGCTTCGATACAGAAAAACCCTCGTCGAGGACGAGGGCACGAATCTAACTTATAAGAAAAACATTTCCAAGATAAAGAGTGCGCCGAACAAGTAGATGAGCGGGTGGACCGTCTCTTTGTTCATCGCTTTAAAGATCGGATAGAGGATGAACCCGAAGGCAATCCCGCGCTCGATGCTACCTGAGAGCGGCATGATAAGGATCGTCATAAAGGCCGGGAAGTATTCGCTAAAGTCCGACCAATCGATATAGCGGACGTTCGTCAACATGAGGGCCCCGACGATAATCAGTGCGGGCGCCGTGATGGCCGCGACACCGGAGATGGCGCCGATGAGCGGGCTAAAGAAGAGCGTGAGCCCGAACAATCCCGCGACGACAGCCGTCGTCAGGCCGGTCCGTCCGCCTTGAGCGACACCGGCGGCTGATTCAATATACGCCGTCGACGGGCTCGTTCCGACGAGCGAGCCGCCCATCGTTGCGAGCGAGTCAGCGAACAAGGCGCGGTGCCCGTTCTCAATTGTTCCGTCTTGCTTCAATAACCCTGCCTGCTTTCCGACCCCGACGAGTGTGCCGGTCGTGTCAAAGAGCGTGACGAGGAAGAATGACAAGACGGCGCCAAACAGGCCGTATTGAATGACATCGGTGAATGCGGTGACCGGATTGACCATCAGTCCTTCCGGCAACGTCGGCATCGCCGTCACCCCGTCAATTTTTAAGAGGTCCATAAAGTAGGCCGCAATCCCGGTGAGAATCATCCCGATGAGGAGTGACCCTGGGATGTTCCGTGAGAAAAGGAGTGCCGACACGACGAGCCCGCCGAGTACGAGGAGGACGCTCGGAGAAGACAAGTCGCCGAGACGGACGAGGTTCGCTTCGTCTGACACGATGAGACCCGACAGTTTCAAACCGAGCGAAGCGATGAACAATCCGATGCCGGTCGTGATGGCATGCTTCAATGACGCCGGAATCGCTTGAATCAACTTCGTCCGAATCGGGGACAGCGATAAAATCAAAAAGAAGACAGACGAGACGAAGACGACGCCGAGCGCGGTCGACGGTGCGATTTGTTGCTGGGCAACGAGCGTATAGGCGAAGAAGGCGTTCAGCCCCATCCCGGGTGCTACGGCGATTGGCAGGTTCGCATAAAACGCCATAAGTCCCGTTCCGATCAAGATGGCGATGATGGTCGCCGTGAACGCTTGCGCGAACGGGATGCCGGCATCAGACAGGATGGCCGGGTTAACGACCGAGATATACGCCATCGTGACGAACGTTGTGACGCCAGCGGTCACTTCTTGTTTAACATTCGTCCCATGTTGTTTCAAATGAAATAAGTTCATGAATAAGACTCCTTATGATGATGAATTTCCGAACATTAATAGTCCGGTTAATCAGAAATAAACGCTATCAACTTGATGACTATACAAAAATGAGGTTGAGTCGTCAATCATTTCGAATGAAAAAACTAAAAAACGTTCGAATTATTCAAATATTGTTCGGAAATCGATGGAATAAAAATAAAGCTTGCTCTGAAACGCGTTTCAGCCTGTACGCTTGAATCAAAGGAGGGGAAATCCGATGAATGGATCAACATGGAAGACGTTTTGCAGCGGGATCGTCTATGAACTGGTGATCAATCAGTTGTACACGCCGTTCGGAAGAATGTTGTGTAGCCATTTTCAAGATGAATTCCTTCAGTTGCCAATCGAGGAACGGTTTCGTCTCGTACAGGCGATTCGCGTGCAAGTGATCGACAAGGGTGGCAGTCCAGATGCAAACTGGGTACACTATATGCAAAGACTGACAAACTGAGGTGAGACGAGTTGGCGAACATTCGAGATATCGCGAAACATGCAGACGTGTCCGTGACGACGGTATCGCGCGTCATCAATGCGCATCCGTACGTGTCTGACGAGAAACGAAAGCGGGTGCAGCGTGCGATGAAAGAGCTCGGCTACTTGCGGAATCAACAAGCGTTGACGCTCTCGACCGGGCGGACACAGCGGTTCGTCGTCATCTTGCCGTATATGGACCATCCGTATTATGGCTTGTTCGTCAACGGGTTGGCCAAAGCCGCGCTAGCGAAAGACTATCGACTCGTCATGTGGCAAACCGAATATCGGCTCGACCAAGAACGTCAAGCGCTCGACTTGTTGAAGCATCGGGAAGTTGACGGTGCGATCGTGTTGTCGCATACGATGACGTTCGAGGAGATGGAGACGTATCGAGCCTATGGTCCGATTTCCGTCGCGACGGTCGGTGCACCGGAGACGATTTCGTCTGTTCATGTCGATCATTACACCGCATTCCAAACCGGCCTTCGTGTCTTGACAGAGGCAGGCTATGAAGACGTCGGCATCGTCTTATCGAGGCCGGACAGTCCAAGCTCCATCGTGCGTCAGCAGGCATACTTCGATGAAGTGGCGTCCGCGCGTGAGCGATGGGTCTATAGCGGATACTTGACGAGTGAGGACGGGAAGCGGTTGGTCTCGGCTTTCCTCTCTGAACAGGAGCGCCCCCGTGCGCTCTTTTTCTCGTCTGACTATGTCGCGCTCGGTTTTTTAGGGGAAGCGACCCGTAGCGGCCTTCAGGTGCCGCATGACATCGCTGTGCTCGGTTTTGACGGCCATCCGATTGGCCAGGCGTTCGGTTTATCGACGATGCGCTCCCCGAACGAAGACATCGGGCGCGCCTTGTTTGAGGCCACGTTCCAGGAAATGACGGGCGCGCCGGTCGTCCAGGAAAGTTTGACGGTCACGTACTTGTCAGGGACGACCCTCTAGGCAACTTCCTCGCTCGACTATTTCGAAACGATTAGAATGAAGACAGAAGTCGAGAGGAGGATGTCAGATGAAAATCAACGTGACAGAAGAAGCATTACAATTCTTTAAAGACGAGATGGAAGTGAAATCAGGCCAGACGGTGCGCTTGTTTGCTAAGTATGGGGGTTCGACGGACTTGACGCACGGTTTCTCGGTCGGCGTCATCACAGAAGACATCGATAACGCGGCGGTTGAGACTGAGGCGGACGGGATTCGCTTCGTCGTAGCCGAACAAGACGAGTGGTTATTCCAAGGGCAGGACGTCAACGTCGAGATTCGCGGCGACGAAGTCGTGTTCGTGCAAGCGTAACATCACAATTCGTTAACAGATGGGTGACATCTGTTTGAATCAAACATCCGCGGGGAACAGTCTACGACATGACAAAACCGAAAGGGTGAAGACGCATGTCAGACAAAGACAAACGCGAACAAGAAGAACGTGAGAAGTTGAAACGCGATCAGCCCGACATCTCGCACGAGGAAGACTCAAAAGGGGATCATTCGGACCTCGAAGAGACGGACGAAGACGAACAAGCATAAAGAGCCCGCGGGCTCTTTTTGTTTTGCAATTGAAAGAACGGGCATAGACGTTATAATGGATGAGGGAAAACTATTCAGTGAGGAGAATGAACTATGAGTACAGTACTTGTCTTCGGACACAAAAATCCGGATACGGACACGATTTGTTCAGCGATCGCCTACGCGGAGCTGAAGAAGAAATTAGGGATGGACGCAGAGGCTGTCCGTCTCGGTGAAGTGAGCAACGAGACACAATACGCACTCGACCACTTCCGCGTCAAAGCGCCACGTCTTGTCGAACGCGTCTCAGACGAAGCGAACGCGGTCATCTTGGTCGACCATAACGAGTTCCAACAGAGTGCCGTCGACATCGAAGACGTGCGCATTCTCGAAGTCATCGACCACCACCGCATCGCGAACTTCCAAACGGCAGACCCGCTTTACTACCGGGCCGAGCCAGTCGGTTGCACGGCGACGATTTTACTTAAACTCTACAAAGAGCACGGGATTGAGATCGCTCCGGACATGGCTGGTTTGATGCTCTCGGCCATCATCTCGGACTCGCTCCTCTTCAAATCACCAACGTGCACGGACGAGGACATCAAAGCAGCGAAAGAGCTTGCTGAGATCTCTGGGACAGACGTCGAGGCGTACGGTCTTGAGATGCTGAAAGCGGGGGCTGACTTGAGCCAAAAGACGGTGCCTGAACTCATCACGCTCGACTCGAAAGAGTTCGCGATGGGCGACTACCGTGTGGAAATCGCACAAGTGAACACGGTCGACGCGAACGACGTATTGAACCGTAAAGCGGACGTCGAAGCAGCGATGGCGGTGAAATTGTTGGACAAAGAGCTCGACTTGTTCGTTCTTGCCATCACGAACATTTTGACGAACGACTCAGAAGCGCTCGTCGTCGGTGAGAAAAAGGACTTGTTCGAGAAGGCGTTCAACGTTGAACTTCAAGAAGGGTTGGCGACACTTCCTGGCGTCGTGTCACGGAAAAAACAGATCGTCCCTGTGTTGACAGAGACGGCGACGAACTGACGTATGAATGAACATCCTGGAGACGGGATGTTCATTTTTTTATGGGGAATTGGGAAAAGTAGCCTTATACTGAACGAGGAAGAGTTTATGATAAATCGAACGATGAACGGGGGGCACAGATGAACAAGAAGCGAATCGGCTGGATGATGGGACTCGGGTTTGGGGTGTGTATCGGAATTTTCTATCTAGGTAACGTGATGACCGTTCAACCGGAGAAGATATCCGGAAACGGGAATCCGGCGCTCATCGGCCTGTTTCTCCTTTTCTTTTTCATCCTGTTTTTTATGCTCGGCTGGATGGAACTGATGGCGAACGTGCGCCCACGTTTGTTATGGTACGGCTTCGTCTTTATCCCGATGTTGCTCGTTGCGGGGTATCGCTATCAGATGAATGCATTCGACCGATACCGGACGTACGTGACGGATATCGTCTTAAATCAGGAGGGACGTGGAGGCTTAGACTACGCAAATAGTATCACGAGCGACGTCTTTTCCATCTACATGAACAATCAACTGTTCAACGTCAATACGTTCTTCATGTACGTCGGGTTGACACTGTGGATCGGAATCGCCCTGATGTTGTTGAACACGAAGGCAAAACCGGACCGTTAACGTAAACAAGGCTCGAAGCGTCTGCTTCGAGCCTTTATGATGCTTGTTAAGATTTTCGTTGCAACCCATACGTCCCGATGCGCCATAACTTCTCGAACGGTCCGTAACGGTGTGACTTCAGCCACCACATCGAGAAGAACGCTTGGGCAATCAAAATCGCGATGCTCAAGAACAAACCTTCCGTCAACGACAGGCGGCCGTAGTAGCCGAGGGCGATGACCGGCAGGACGACGACGAGCGTGTGCGTCAAATAGTTCGTCAGCGCCATCCGGCCGAGCGCTTGGAGCGGACGGAATGCGCGCCCGTTGCGGACGGCGATCGTGAATAGACAGACGTACGTCGTCGCGAGCAACTTCCCAGAGACGAGGACGGCAATCAAGTTCAGCCAATAATAGGCGTCGCCGCCACCGTAATGGTGCCACAAGATGACACCGAAGAACGGCAACGCGAGCACGGCGCAGACGATGGCCGTCCGTGTCAGTCCTTGAACGGTCCACGTGAGTAGCTTTCGCTCCCGTCCGATATAGAGGCCGAACAAGAAGATACTTAAAATTTCAATCCCGACGAGAAGGGAGTTTGAGATAGCAGCAAAGATTTCGACGTTCAGACGATAATCGAACCAAACACTGAACCCGTCATTGAAGACGGTCGGGAACGGAACACCGGAGTTGAACGATCCGCCGTTGGTCCATTCCACTAGCGCGGATGAGACGTAAAGCAAGAAGAAACTTCCGAGCAATAAACTCCACGCCCACGTCAAGATGGCCCGATTACTCAAGCGATAAAACAAGGGAAGCAGTAAGCCCCACATCGCGTACGTATGTAAGATGTCACCCGACCAGATGGCCAGGTGAGCGAGTCCGAACAAAAATAGAATGACGATACGTCGGACGTAGCGGCTCGCCGACTCGCCCCGAGCGTACGAACGCTCGAGGAAAATCGAGAAGCCGATGCCGAACAACAGCGAGAAAATCGTGTAAAACTTCGTCTGGACGAACATGTCGAACAGCGTCCGGACGAGCAAGTCACTTCCGGTGTAGTCGGGGCGACCGAACATCCAGTCGCTCCCGAGCATGCTCGGGATATTGACGAGAAAAATGCCGCATAAGGCAAATCCTCGAATGATGTCGTAAAGAACGATCCGTTCGTTCAATTGGATTGGGCCAGTCATGCGACACTTCCTCTACAAGTTAGAATACTTTCGTCGTCCACGACTCACAGTTCCAGACGTCTGTGACGATGTCTTGGTAGAACTCTGGTTCGTGACTGATGAGTAGGATACTGCCTTTATATTCTTTCAACGCACGCTTCAACTCTTCCTTCGCATCGACGTCCAAGTGGTTCGTCGGCTCATCGAGGAGGAGAAGGTTCGACTCGTTGTTTTGAAGCTTACAGAGGCGGACTTTCGCCTTCTCGCCACCACTGAGCACCGCGATTTTACTCTCGATATGCTTCGTCATGAGCCCACATTTCGCGAGCATGGCTCGGACTTGTTGTTGGTTGAGCGATGGGAACTCGCTCCAAATTTCTTCGATACACGTGTTGTTGCTGACGGCCGCCTCTTGTTCGAAGTAACCAATCTCCAAGAACTCACCGCGTTCGACCGTGCCTTCGAGCGGATTGATCAACCCGAGAAGGCTCTTCAACAGCGTCGTCTTCCCGATTCCGTTCGCTCCGACGAGCGCGATTTTCTGACCGCGTTCCATTTGCAGGTCGAGCGGACGTGAAAGCGGCTCATCGTACCCGATGACGAGGCCTTTGGCGTCGAAGATGAGACGGCCTGACGTGCGGGCCTGAAGGAAGCGGAACTCTGGCTTCGGACGTTCCGCACTCAGTTCGATGACGTCCATCTTGTCGAGTTTTTTCTGACGTGACATCGCCATGTTCCGAGTCGAGACACGTGCCTTGTTCCGGGCGACAAAGTCTTTCAAGTCGGCGATTTCCGCCTGCTGGCGTTTGTAGGCCGACTCGAGCTGCGAGCGCTTCATCTCGTACACTTCCATGAACTTATCGTAGTCGCCGACGTAGCGCGATAAGTCTTGGTTTTCCATGTGGTAGACCAAGTTGATGACGCTATTCAAGAACGGGATATCGTGGGAGATCAAAATGAACGCGTTGTCGTAGTTTTGAAGATAACGCTTCAACCACTCGATGTGGACCTCGTCCAAATAGTTCGTCGGCTCATCGAGGAGGAGGATGTCCGGCTTCTCGAGAAGCAACTTCGCGAGCAACACCTTTGTCCGTTGCCCACCGGAGAGGTCCGTGACGTCACGGTCGAGCCCGACGTCTAGAATACCGAGACCACGCGCGACTTCCTCGACTTTCGCATCGATGATGTAAAAGTCGTTCGAGTCGAGCGTCTCTTGGAGCTCACCGACTTCTGCGAGCATGTCTTCCATTTGCTCCGGTGTCGCGTCACCCATCTCCATGTAGAGTTCGCCGATGCGTGTCTCCATGTCGATCAAGTATTGGAACGCGCTCTTTAAGACGTCCCGGATGGTCATGCCGCGCTCGAGGACCGCGTGCTGGTCGAGATAGCCGACACGGACGTTTTTCGCCCATTCGATTTTTCCTTCATCCGGTTGCAATTTACGTGTGATGATGTTCATGAACGTCGACTTTCCTTCACCGTTCGCCCCGACGAGGCCGATATGTTCGCCTTTCAATAGGCGGAAAGAGACGTCGTTTAAAATAGCGCGGTCACCGAAGCCGTGGCTCAAGTTTTGTACCGATAATATACTCATGTGTTGTATTCGTTCCTTTCAAATTTGACTATCCGATATTGTAGCATGAATTGAAAAAAATTAGTACGCCAGTCCAATCGATTGGCGGATGAACAGTTGGTCTTCAGCGGCATTCAACATGAACTGGGCGACGTCGGCCCGGGAGATTTGTTTCCCGTTCTCTGGAATCCCGTCGACGGACACGCGATACACCGACGTCCGTGGACCGTCCGTCAGTTGCATCGGCCGGACAATCGTATAATCGAACGACGAGTTGCGCCACAAATCGACCGCGGCCCGGTGATCCCGGAGCGGCTTTCGAAGCATGAACGTGACGACTTTTCCGGCTAGCCCGGGAATCTCTTGGTCGATGCCGGCCGAGGCGAGATAGATGATGCGCGTCACGCCGTTCGCTTTCATCGCCGGGACGAGCGCGTCGGTCACGCGGGCGAGGAAGTCCTCATCCGATAGGTCGGTCCCGAGACAGCTGACGACCGCGTCGTGACCATTCATCGCGTTGGTCAATGCAGACACGTCCGTCACGTCGCCCTCGATGATTTCAAGTTGTGGCGTCGGGATCAATTTTTTCTGTTCCCGGACGAAAGCCGTGACGTGATGGCCATGTTCGGTCGCTTGGTCGACGAACTGGTGACCGGTCCGGCCGGTCGCGCCTAATACAAATAGCTTCATCGCATAATCGCTCCCATCCTGATTCGTATACGTTCAGTATACAGCAGTTTCAGAAAAATCGAACTTTTAGCTATCCGTTCAGAAAGTGTTGCTTTTCCAAAGATATCGTCTACAATGTCGCGATTGATTTGTTCATGTGCGGCGTCGCGACGCTGTTGCAAGTATGGACGACCCGTTTCACCGGTGTCGGTCTCCCGGTCGTGCTCGGCTGTACGTTCACCGCGGTCGGCCCGATGATTGCGATCGGGAGCTCGAGCGGCATCACCGCTATTTACGGCGCACTCATCGCGAGCGGTATCATCGTCATTCTGATTTCTGGTTTCGTCGGAAAACTGGCCCGTTTCTTTCCGCCGGTCGTGCTCGGTTCGGTCGTGACGGTCATCGGCTTGTCGCTCATCCCGGTCGCCATCAACGATATCGGCGGCGGCGCGCCAGGGGAGCCTGGATTCGCCTCGATGCAAAACTTGGCGCTCGGTGGACTCACAATCGGTCTCATCATCGTCTTGAATCGGGTCGGGACGGTATTCACCCGTGCGGCAGCGGTTTTGTTTGCCGTCTTGATTGGGACCGGTGTGGCCGCCACGCTCGGACTCGTCGACTTCAGCCCTGTCCGAGAGGCGAGCTGGTTCCAGATGGTGCAACCGTTTTATTTCGGGATGCCGACGTTCAACGTCTCTGCTATCCTCGTCATGACGCTCGTTGCCATCATTTCTATGATTGAATCGACAGGCGTGTTCTTCGCGCTCAGTGACATCACGAAGAAGCCGATTGGCTCGAACGAATTGACGAAAGGCTACCGGGCTGAAGGGGTCGCGACGATTCTCGGTGGCATCTTCAACAGCTTCCCGTACACGACGTTCAGTCAGAACGTCGGACTCGTGCAACTGTCGGGCGTCAAATCCCGTCGTGTCATCTTTTGGACGAGTGGGCTCTTGATTTTACTCGGTTTCTTACCGAAAGTGGCGACGTTCACGACACTCATCCCGAAGCCGGTGCTCGGCGGGGCGATGCTCGTCATGTTCGGGACGGTCGCCGCATCCGGGATTCGTATCTTGAGCGAAGTCGATTTCTCGAAGAACGAGAACCTCGTTACAATCGCGCTCTCGATTGGCATCGGGCTCGGCATCACGGCCAACCCAGGGATCGTGGCCAACATGCCGGAACCGATTCAATTGTTCACTGATAGTGCGATCGTCGCTGGTTCGTTCACCGCCTTGTTCTTGAACGGATTCTTCCGTCTCGTCGACCGCTTCCGTCCGGTCGAAGTCGTTGCCGAGGAACGGCAAGTCAGTTAGACTGAAAGCAACTACGAATCAAGGGGGAACGAGGATGGGGAAAACAGCACTTGTGGTCGGCGCGACCGGCTTAATCGGACGCGAGCTCGTCGAGCAGTTGCTTGAAGAGGAACGATATGATGCGGTATGGATGGTAGTCCGCCGCTCGACCCGTTGGCAGCATCCGAAATTACATGAAGTCGTCGGATTTGAAGGGATGGACGAGGCGTTACCTCACGTCGATGACGTTTACTGTGCGCTCGGGACGACGATTGCTGTCGCTGGTTCGCAAGATGCGTTCAAACACGTCGACCTCGACTTGCCGCTCGAGACGGCGCGGATCGCCAAACAACATGGTGCGACACGTTACGTTGTCGTCTCGGCGCAAGGGGCGTCGCTCCGCTCACCATTCTTCTACAACCGAGTCAAAGGGGAACTCGAGAACGGCCTGAAAGTGTTCGGGTTCGACCATTTAATTATTGCCCGTCCGTCGCTATTGCTCGGGGATCGGGATGAGTTCCGTCTCGGCGAGAAAGCGGCCGAAATCGTCAGCCGTCCGCTGCAACCGTTTTTACTCGATAAGTTACCGGACGCCGCACCGATTCAAGCGCTCCATGTGGCGCGCGCCTTGATTATGGCCGCCGAAGAAGGACAGGGCACGGAAGTGTTGACGTCAGGCATGATGCAGAGGATGAGCCGATGAGACCGTTGACGAAAAAACGGACGCAAGCGGTGTTGATCGACAGCGTCATCGCCGGACTCGTCAGTTACGGTGTCGAGCAAATCGTCCGGAAGAAAGTAAAGAGCGAGTTCGTCCATACGGTCATCACCCCGACGCTTGTCGCCTATGCGCTCGAGGCGTGCCAGATGAGCCGTGGCGGCCAGACGCTCGGGTATAAACTGATGGGGCTCGAGTTACGAAACGACGACGGGAGCCCGGTCACGGCCGAGCAGGCGTTCAGACGCGCGCTTCACCGTGACACGCGCTCGATTGCAACCTATGTCAAAGACCGTACCCATTTCGAGCTTGAAGACGGTGCCGTCTTGCCACACGACAGGGCATTCCATATGCACGTCACGAAAAAGAACTGACCTCGCGCGAGGTCAGTTCTTTTAGTCTCTGATGCGGCTCAGGATTGCCGTCGTCAAGGCGACGATCGTCCCGAGGACGAGCCCGTTCGAGAACACGGTCGCTAGGAGCGGCGGCAAATCGTTCATCGCACCAGGCGGGAGGAGCATCGCACCGGCCCCGATGACGAGCGGGAGGCCGACGGTGAGCGAGGCCGTCTTTTGATTCAACTCGAACGCCGCCTCGTTAATCCCGATGATGATCATCGTCGCGATGAGCGGGGTGACGATGGCATAGCCGACCGCGGCTGGAATGCTCGCGATGAGCGAGACGAACGGACCGACCAAGGCGAGCACCATCATGAGCGTATGGGCGACGAGGTGCGGTGCCCGGTGCACGCTCTCGGTCGAAGACAAGAAGCCGGCCGTTCCTGAAATCGCGACCGGGCCAGGTGTACCGAACAATCCGGCCACGATTTGGCTGAAGCCGCTGACGATGCCTGACGCCGGGACGTTGCCTTCGACTTGTTGCTTCGTCCGCGAACTGACAATCCGTTCAATCAGTTTGATGTTGGCGAGCACGTTCGTCATGAGGAGGAGCGTGATGACGAACGCGGTCGGCAGCAAGTTCCAATTCCATACCCAAGCCCCGAACGGGAACAACTCAGGGACGAGGAAGAACGACTCCGAACGGACGATTGGATTGCCGAGCCCGAGCAGATTGAACAGCCCGAATCCGACAAGGAGCGTCATGACAAGACCGTACTGTTTGAAGCGGCTCCGTTCGAGCGTGAGGGCGAACAAGACGAGACCGGCCGTCGCGACAGCCTGAATCGTATTGATACCGCTCTCGCTCACGCCGAACCCGCCTTTGATGACGGCGCCTGACAACTGGAGGACGAGGAGAATCATATAGACGCCAAGCACTTGCGGCGTAAAGAGCGACAGCATCCGACGTAAAATCCCGGTGACGGTCATGAGCACACCGAGCACACCACTCAAGAACAACATGAATCCGAGCGCTTGGAGTGTCTCTTGGCCGCTTCCGTATAGCGCAGGACCGATGGACGCATAAAGCGTGAACACGCCCCACCAAATGCCGGCCGGTCCTTCTAAAATCGGCAAACGGTGGCCGAGCAGCGTCTGGATGATGCTAAACAGCGCGAAGACGAACAGCGAACGTGAGATGAACGTCATCGTATCGGCCGGCGACAGTTCGAATAAGGCAGCGATCGAAAGCGGTGGTACAATATTTGTAGCTAAAATAAAAATGAACCACTGAATCGTCGTGGTTACAGTACTCTTGGTCATGGTCTCCCCCTGGTATTTCCCTTTTTTATACTAGTGTACCGTGACCTTGAAACGGATGCAAATGGAGGTCTTATAATGAAGAAAAAGTTGAAGTGGATCGGCCTTGGTCTAGTTGGCCTCATTTTGGTCGCCGTCATCGGCTTCCTCGTGTGGACGCAACTGACGTATGGGCCGACGGATGAAGCGCTCGGTTACGCGGCCGAGGCGACGGAAGTGGACAATCGTATCGAATTTGGTGATCCGGATAGCGAGGTTGGAATCATCCTCTATCCGGGTGCGAAAGTCGAGAAAGAAGCATACGCCTACTACGGCTCAAGACTCGCGGAAGAAGGAGTCTTTGTCGCCATCCCGTCGCTGCGCTTGAATCTCGGCATCGCAGATATCGATGCGGCGGAGACGATTATCGCCGCTCATCCAGGCATCGAACGTTGGATCGTCGGCGGACACTCGCTCGGCGGTTCGGCCGCGTCCGGTTTTGCGCTCGAGAACGAGAGCCGAGTCGAAGGGGTCATCTTCCTCGCTTCATACCCGATCAGCTCGATGGTGGAGAGCGAGCTACGTGTCTTGTCCATCTCTGGAGAAGTCGATGGGCTCGCGACGCAAACTGACATCGAGGCGAGCCGAGAAAACGTCCCGGACGATGCCGTCTTTTATGAGATTGTAGACGGCAACCATGCCAACTTCGGCATGTACGGACCGCAAGACGGCGATAACGACAGTCCGCTCAGCGCGAAAGAGCAGCTCGACGAGACGATTGAACAAATTTTAAATTGGTTATGAAAACAGCGTGCCCGAGTTGGGCACGCTGTTTTAGCGTCGGTCGAGCGTATAGCTGACCGTGGTGAGTAAAGCCGTCAAGAGCGCGACGGCGCCTCCGACGAGGGCGAGCGTCATGACGGGCGTGTTCGCGTAGACGAGTCCACCGAGCGCAGACCCGAAGCCAATCCCGACGTTGCTCGCGACAGGCATGAGCGATGAGGCGAGCCCTTTGGCGTCCGGATTGAACTTCTCGGCCAAGTCGATCAAATACAACTGTGTCGACGTCGTGAGCAAGATCGCCATGAACGACATGAGCGCGATATTGAGGAGGCCGAGCGTCACGTTCGACGTCGTCACGTACAAGGCGGCCAAGACGAACGCCTGGATGAGAAAGACGAAACGCAGTCGGCCGATCGGATTGTGACTCGCGATTTTCCCGGCCGCCATGTTGCTGAAAATCGAGATGAATCCGTACGCCAATAGAATCGGACTGACCCAAGCGACCGGCACACCGAGCACACCTTTTAAAATCGGGACGAGATACGTGTAGACGACGTACGTCGCACCGAAACCGAACGCCGGGATGAAGAAGGCGATTAAAATACGTGGGTTCGTCAACAGGCGCAACTGGTCGGCAATCGACGTCCGCACACTCGTCAACTGACTCGGGACGACGCGGTACACAGCGAGAAATGCGACGACACCTAAGACGGTCGTCAAGATGAACGTCGTTTCCCAGCCGCTTCGTTGCCCGATGAACGTACCGAGTGGGACCCCGAACACGTTCGCCATCGTGAACCCGCCGAAGATGAACGAGATGGCGATGCCACGTTTTCCCGTCGGTACCGATTCACTTGCGACGAGCATGGCGAGCGAGATGAGAACCCCGGTCACGACGGCGGTCAACATGCGAAGGACGAGCAAGATGCCATACGTCGGCGCGAGGCTACTGAATAAGTTAAATAGGATAAAGAGAGCGGTCAGCGTGAGCATGAGCTTACGTTTCGGCAAATGGCTCGTGAATGACATCGTGAGCGGTGTCCCGATGGCGAACGTGATGGCGAAGGCGGATACGAGTGTTCCGGCCGTCGCGATTGAGATGGAGAGCCCGTCGGCGATGTCAGGCAAGATGCCGACAATGACGAACTCGCTCGTCCCGAGCACGAATGTCAGCAGGGCGAGCGATAAGATGAGCGTCCAGTCGGTACGGCTGAGCGATGGGGTAGTCGTCAAAATAAAATCACTTCTTTCGTTCAAAGTTGTTAGACTTCAGTCGTCTCCAACCATACCGAATTTACGACGAAAGAAAAACCCTTTTCTCTCACAATCGTGAAAGAAAAGGATTCCTTAGCGCCAAAAGGCGGTCGCTTCGACGCCAGCGTGGTCGGAGACGATCGGTCCGTTCTCACCGTCAAAGACGACGGCGTGGCGTGACACGTGAATCGGTGCGTTCGTCAGCATCAAATCGATTCGGAGCGCTTTCTTGTTCTCGTCCCAGCCGGCGATTTTGCCTTGGACGGTCGCATCGCCTTCACGTTCGGTCGCCAAATGAAACAAGTCTTGGAGACCGTGATCGATCAAGTAATCATACCCTTCCCCGCGGAGAAAGGCGTCGTTGTTGAAGTCACCGAGGAGAAGGGCACGATCATCCTCTTCGGCACGGCGCAGCAACTCATCAAGCTGATGGCGGACCGGTTCTTCCTCGTCATGCCACCAACCGAGATGGCACGAGTAAACGGCCGTCGGCGCATCGACGCCGTCGACGATCGCCTTGACGATCTTTCGGGACTTGTAGTTGTTCGGGTCCGTCGTCTTCGAGACGAAGAACGACTCGGTCGATAAAAACGGGGTACGCGACAAAATGGCGACACCTTCTTCGTAGACGTCATAGCCGTAATGGGCGAAGTCCCACGTCATGTGATACGTGACCCCGAGCTCCTTCAATCGTTCGACGAGCACGTAGGCGAAGTTGTTCTCCCGGATCAACCCCTCGACGATCGGGGCCTCTTTGTGTTGATTCACTTCTTGGAGCGCGATGATGTCATAATCCTCGCTCGCGATCCGTTCGACGATGAAGTCGATTTTTTCTTGTTGGCGGTCCTCTAACCAGGCGTGGCAGTTGAGCGTCAAAATATTCACGATAGTCCTCCTTTAGAAAAAACAGGCCAACTCGAGCGAGCTGGCCTGTTGATTATGCTCCGATGACGTCTTGAATGTCTGACTTCAATACGTCGGCTTTCGGGCCGTAGATTGCTTGGACACCGCGGTCTTTCAAGATGAGACCCATGGCGCCGTTCTTTTTCCATTCGCTCTCTTCCGAGACGAGCGACATATCTTTAACCGTGACGCGTAGACGTGTCATGCACGCATCGACGTCTTCAATATTTTCTTCCCCACCGAGAAGGGCGATAATCCCCATGACCTGCTCGTTGCCTGTCACAGTCGATTTCTCGGTCGTTTCTTCCATGTAGTTTCCGTTACGTCCAGGCGTCGGCAAGTTCATCTTCTTGATGAAGAAATTGAACACACCGAAGTTGATGAAGAAGAACGCGATGGCGACGAGGAAGAAGTTAATCAAGTCTTGAAGGAGACCCGCTTTGACAATCATCGGGATGCGTGTGAGCAACTCGATCGCACCGAATGCGTGAACACGAAGGTCGATGATGTCCGCCAAGGCGAAGGCGGCACCTGCCATGAGTGCGTAAACGACATAAAGGACTGGTGCGACAAACATGAACATGAACTCGATTGGTTCTGTGACTCCTGTCAAGAAGACCGCGAGACCAGCAGATAAGAACATTGGTTTGTATTGTGCTTTCTTGTCCGCATCGACGTTACGGTACATGGCGTAAGCGGCACCGATGAGCGCTGCGAACGACAAGAGCACTTGTCCGACTTTGAAACGGGCCGGGACGACATCCGCGAGGAGCGCGTTGTAGGCAGCCGTATCACCAGCAGCACGGAGGTTGACGAGGTCCGTTACCCATGCCAACCAGAGCGGGTCTTGTCCGGCGACGACCGAACCAGCTGTCGCACCTGTCAAAATCGTATATGTGCCACCGAGCTCCGTATAGTTCATCGGGACGGTGAGCATGTGGTGGAGACCAAACGGCAAGAGCAAACGCTCGAGTGCCCCGTAGATGAACGGTGCAAGGACAGGCGCCGTGTTGCGTGACGTGGCGATCCACTCACCGAAGCTGTTGAGTGCCCCTTGAATCGTCGGCCAGACAATCGAGAGCGCGATGGCCGCGACGACTGAACCGAGGATGACGACGAATGGGACGAAACGCTTCCCGTTGAAGAACGAGAGGGCGTTCGGCAATTTGTTGAAGTTGTAGAACTTATTATAGAGAGCACCACCGAGGAAACCGGCGATAATCCCGACGAACACGCCCATGTTGAGGGCTGGCGAACCGAGGACAGATGTGAAGTAGTCGGCAACGACGAGATCGGCACCGAAGAGCGACTTCACGGTCGCTTCTGAATCTTGGAGCATGGCACCGTTGACGTTAAAGATGGCACCGGTGACGCGGTTGATTAAGATGAAAGCGATCAGGGCAGCGAAAGCGCCGCCTGCTTTATCTTTTGCCCATGAGCCACCGATGGCGACTGCGAACAAGATATGTAGGTTGACGATGATGCCCCAACCAAGGTCTTCGATGATGCGAGCCGTCGTCAGTAAAATCCCGACGTCGCCGGCTGACATGCCGATGAGTTTACCGATTGAAATCATAAGACCTGCAGCAGGCATGACGGCGATGACGACCATTAAGGCCTTCCCGAGCTTCTGCCAAAAATCGAACGAGATAAGTTGTTTCATATAATACGCTTCCTTCCTGTACGGAACTTTTTATCTGTCTATGGCGACTGCCAATGCAATCGCTTGCATAAATGATTGTAATCGATTGCATAAGTTTGTGCAACCGGTTTCCTAATTTTCATTTATTTTCATAAAATGACTGAAACAGCGGGATGCGACGTTAACTTGTCAGCACAATCGAATCCCGCTACAATACTAGAGGTTGAAAGGGGCGAGAATCATGGGTTGGAGACAGACGACATCGGCATTATCAAAAGAAGAGCAAGCGGCATTGCTTGAAGAATTGTTACAGTCAGGCCTTCTATTAGAAGAGGACCGGCTGCTGTATAGCATGTTGATGCCGGACCGCGTCAAGCGTATGCAGGAAGTATTGGATTTACGGACGAACCATATCACGATTCTGACGGAAGGGGTCGATGATCCGCACAACCAGTCGGCCGTGCTTCGTTCGGCCGACGCGTTCGGTGTCCAGACGTTGCACGTCGTCGAGGGCCGGGCCAAGTTTAAACCGAACTCGATTATCGCGAAAAGCGCCGATCGTTGGGTCGATGTGGTCGAACACCGATCAATCGAAGACGCGATTGATCGATTGAAGGCGGACGGCTATCAAGTGCTCGCGACGGCACTCAGTGAAGAGGCGGTCCCGCTCGAGGATATCGACGTGTCAAAACCGACCGTGCTCTTGTTCGGGAATGAGCATCACGGTGTATCGGATCAAGCGCTCGCCAAAGCGGACGGCAATTACGTGATTCCGATGCAAGGGTACGTCCAAAGTTTGAACATCTCGGTCGCCGCGGCGATCTCGTTATACGACGTGACGACACGGGCGCGCCATGTCGTGACGGAAGGCTATGGATTGAAGGTAGAAGACAAACAGCGCATCTTGAAGAATTGGATGGTCAAGAGCTTGCCGAAGCGTTCGCTCGGCGTGTATAAACAAAAAGGTCTATCCGCATTTGAACGCGAAACAGGAAAATCCGAGTAAACGGCGAAGTGTACAGACGTACGAGCACTGTTCACACGTTGAAAGGGGATGGAACGATGAGTACGACCAGTTCATTTATCGTGAAAGATGTGACGACGAATTTCAAAGACTTTGAAGAGGAATTCTTTAACCTGTACCGCACGTTATACGGGGACATCGATCAACTTCGTTTTAAAGAGCGACTGTACCGCCATGCGAACCCGCTCGTGTTGCTCGCGTTCTCGGACGAGCGTCTCGTCGGTTTCAAAATCGGCTACGAGGCCGAGCCGTATCGTTTTTATAGCTGGGCCGGCGGTGTCCACCCCGAGTTTCAAAAGCATGGCATCGGACGCAAGCTGATGGACACGCAACTCGAATGGGTGAAAGCGCAAGGGTTCCATTCGATTCGGACGAAAGCGCGCAACACGAACAAGGGTGTCATCATCTTGAACTTGTTGTGTGGCTACGACATTATGGGGGCGTATACGGAAGATCACGAACCACGCATCATGATGGAGAAACAATTGAACTGACAAGTGAGCCGTCGCGAGTGCCGCGGCTTTTTTTCGTGGGCTTGAAACCAAATGAAGCGGCGTCCGTATATTAGGAAAATGGGGGAGACGTCATGGTCAACACGTTCGCATTTGGGGAAGAGGTATACATTGATTCGACGGGGATGGGAGATTCACTGTTCGCGGGGATGTTCAGTATCTTTCCGATTTTTATCATCGGCATTCTCGCTGTTATGATCATCGCTATTATAAGCATGATTCGCCAAGCGACGAAGACGAAAGGTATGTTGAAAGACATGCAACGCTTCGCGACGGAACTCGCCGACCATCCAGATGACGTCGCAGCGAATCGACTCGCGGATTATTTGCGTGACGTGACTTCGTTCCCGGTCGAACGGACGCAGATGGAGCCGTTCCGGGTCGCGCTCGGTAGCTATCAATTGGTCATGGAGTCACCGCACGTGCACGACGAGACGAAGGAGCGGATCGACCGCCAATACAAGCGGCTCGGCATCTTGGACGGGGAAAAGTTTGCCGACGAGCCGGCACCGCGACGTAGTTCGAGTTCGCACCACCATCACCATCACAACGACCATCATCACCACACGTGAAAAAACGCGCCAGGGAGTGTTCCCCGGCGCGTTTTCGGCGCACTTGAATGGTGTCTGGTTAGGAACGAGTGACAGGTGAACGTGTCATCGGTCATCGGTGATTGGTTGGTCCATGGCCGTGTTCGCATCCAGTCGCATTGGAGAAAGTTTGGCGCCAATCCTTGACCCGGAGTCTCACCGGGCCAAGGTCACATGTATCGACTCGGGTCAAAGTCGATCTCCGTTCGATAATTGGCAGCGTTGATGGCGTTCGAGATGCGATTCGCCCGTTTCTCGACGTCAATCGCCTTCAAGCGATATAGCTCCGGGTCATAGAGCGCATGCTTGATGACAGCCGTCCCTTCACCAAAACCGTATTGAAACTCGCGCTTCGGTCGCTCGGACAAATCTTGATACATGCGGGCCTGAGCACGCAATTGGATGGCGAACTCAATCGCCTCGACGAGCGGGAGCGGGCCGTCGTGCGTCTCAATCACCGTCTTCAAGTTCGCTTCATAGACGAGGCGGTCGAGACGGCGCATATCACGCCGAATCGACTCGAGTTCGACTTCGATGTCTTCAAGCGAACGGGATTGAATCGTCGGGAGCGGTTCGTCTTTCTCAAGCTCGATGAACGCGACGCGCTCGACTTCTTCTAACAACTTATCAATCTGCTTATGGAGCAGGCTCTTCAGTTTGATGGCATCTGCCAAGTACATAGGGAGTCCTCCTTCTGCTTTTTCTTACCGTACCATAACGGGATTGCCGAAAAAAGGAAGACGTTACTTTTTTGGGGCGAGACGATATGATGGTAAAAAGAGAGGGGGTCGTTTCGGTGAAAAAGTGGAAGACGCAATGGATCATTGCTAGCGTGTTGCTCATCTTTGGGACGGCGACGCTCCTCTATCAATGGATCGACTTGAACCCGGGCGTGATTCGGGACTATATCATAGCGTTCGGCTGGATGGCACCGGTCGTATTCATCCTCCTCTATACGTTCCGTCCGCTCATCCTCTTCCCCGCGTCCGTCCTGTCGATTGCAGGGGGGCTCGCGTTCGGGACGTTGCCGGGTATGTTATACACGATTATCGGGGCGACGCTCAGTGCGCTCGTCGCCTTTTACGTGGCGACCCGGTTCGGGGAACGCTTCTTGAACCACTTTGAATCGACCGATTATAAAAAACTACAACAAAAAATCGAGGAGGACGGTTTCTTCTACGTCCTCATCTTACGGCTCATCCCGCTCGTCAACTTCGACTTGGTGAGCTACGTCTCGGGCCTTGCGAAAGTGAAGCTGCCAGCGTTCGTCCTCGCGACCGTCGTCGGCATGATCCCGGGCGCGTTCGCGAACAACTTTCTCGGCAGCAGCATTGCGACCGGGGACTTCAAGATGATTGTCCTCGCGTTAATCGTCTTCGCCGTCTTGACGCTCGTCGCGACCGTGTTTCGCGAGCCGATTAAACGAAAAATCCATCGCTACCAAAAAAAGTAGGCGCCCCGTGGGCACCTACTTTTCGTTTAGCGGTTATCGACCGTCTCTGGATAGAGGTCGTGGTTGAAGAGGCGATGTTCCGCCATTTTTTCGTATTTCGTGCCCGGCTTCCCATAGTTGTAGTACGGGTCGATCGAGATGCCGCCGCGTGGTGTGAACTTGCCCCACACTTCGAGGTAGCGCGGCTCCATTAACTTGACGAGGTCCTTCCCGATTACGTTGATGCAGTTCTCGTGGAAGTCTCCGTGGTTACGGAAGCTGAACAAATAGAGTTTGAGCGATTTCGACTCGACGAGCTTCTCGTCCGGGATGTACGAGATGTAAATCGTCGCGAAGTCCGGTTGGTTCGTGATCGGGCAGAGCGACGTGAACTCCGGGGCGTTGAACTTCACGAAGTAATCGTTCTCCGGGTGACGGTTCGGGAACGCCTCGAGGACGTCCGGTGCGTATTCAAAAATGTATGGGACGCTCTTCTGTCCGAGGAGCGACAAGTCTTGTAAGTCTTCTGGTCTCATATTCATTCTCCTTAGACGCCACGTTCGTTGGCGTACAGTAATGTGTGTAGCTGCGGCAAGACACGGACGCTTTGCCACGACGGGTCGCGCGCGACGTCTTCCCATAATTGTTTCAGGCGACGGAGCTGGGCGTCGGTGATGTCACCGTCCGCACCAGGCTCTGGGTTACCGGCCGACAAGTACATGACGTCCGGCGTATAGCGCGTCTGGACTTGTTTTGCGTAGGCGAGATCGACTTCATCGAACACGGCGACTTTGAACGTCGTCTGTTCCGGACGGAGTCGCTCGACGATGGCGTCGAGTTTCTCCCAATCGGTCGACATGCCGGACGAGGGCGGTTTTGGGCTGAGTGTCACGTCGTCGATTTGCGTGAGCCAGTCTTGATAGCGGCTCCCTTGCGTCTCGACGGCGAGCTTGACGCCACGTGCCTTCAGCTTCTCGACCAAGTCTTTCATGCCGGCGATGAGGAGCGGGTTGCCGCCAGAGATGGTGACGTAGTCGTACATACCGAGTGCGTCAAGTCGTTCGATGATGGCGTCGGCCGACAGCATGTCTGGTTTTTCCGAGCCGTCCCATGTGAAGGCGGAGTCACACCACGAACAGCGATAATCGCAACCGGCGGTCCGGACGAACATCGTCTTCTGTCCGATGGCGCGGCCTTCCCCTTGGAACGTCGGGCCGAATACTTCGAGGACCGGGATTTTCATCAGTCCACCAACCATTCACGGCGGAACTCGGCGTATGACGTCGGCGTCTCATACAGTTTGACGAACTCGACACGGACGTCGCGCTCGTCAGGCAAGTGTTTGGCGAGCTGCTCGAAAATCCAATAGCACATGTTTTCGGCCGTCGTGTTCATATATGGCAACGATTCGTTCAAATAGCGATGGTCGAGATACGGTTCGAGCTCTTCTTTGAAGATGGCTTTCAAGTCACCGAAGTCGAGCGTCATCCCGCGGTTGTCTAAAAAGCCGCTGATGCCCATTTGCAGTTTATACGTATGGCCATGGAGCGCACGGCACTTGCCGTCGTAATCGAACAAGTGGTGGGCGGCGTCAAACGTCACTTCTTTGACGATTTGGACGCGATGCGGACAATAGATGAGCGAGCCGTCCTGTTTGGCTTCGACACTCGTTGGGGCGAGGAACGGGGCGTTCTTCATACACGCACCCCCTCGTACGCGTCAAGGCCGTTTTGACGAAGCACACACGCTGGGCACTCGCCGCAGCCTGAGCCAAGGATGCCGTTGTAGCACGTGAGCGTCCGCTCTTTGACGTAGTCGAACGCACCGAGACGGTCGGCAAGTTCCCACGTCTGTTTCTTATCGAGCCACATGAGTGGCGTATCGATGACGAACGGATAGTCCATCGCTAAGTTGAGTGTAACGTTGAGTGATTTGATGAATTGGTCGCGGCAGTCCGGATAGCCTGAAAAGTCAGTTTCGCACACACCGGTCACGATGTGGTGCATACCGAGCTGTTTCGCCATGACGGCTGCGAACGACAAGAAGAGATGATTGCGTCCATCGACGAACGTATTTGGGACGTCCGCATTGTCGATGTCGAGATCATGTCTCGTCAACGCGTTAGAGGTGAGTTGTCCGAGTAAGGACAAGTCGAGGATGTGGTGCGGGACATCGAGTTCGGCCGCAATCTCTTTTGCGACCTCGATTTCCGCGTCGTGGCGTTGCCCATAGGCGAACGTCACAGCTTCCACGTGAGAGAATTGTTGTTTTGCCCAAAATAGGCAAGTGGTTGAATCTTGACCGCCACTGAAGACGACCAATGCTTTTTCGTGTTGCATGATGCACACTTCCTTTTTCGCTAGTTTTGATGTCGGAGGAGGTTACGAACTCCGGAGGTCACCCTCGAGCGTTTACTTTACCATAAAAAGTTGTTTGACAGGGTAAAGAGGAGCAGGTATAGTAAAGAACATCACTGACTTGCTTTCGTGCATAAAAGCGTTTAAGCGGTTAGGCAAAATAAAAAGATGGAACTGAAAGGAGGGGACGTCGATGCAGATGAAAGGTAAAGAGGCTGTATTCGTCGTGCTGATGAGCGGGATTTCCCTGCTCGCACTGATGTTTTTGGCCAAAGCGACGCCACATATGGCGATCTTTGGCACAATGGTATTAATAGGGGGTTACGCGTATTATCGCACGCGTGATTTCAAACGAATCGAAGCGGCGATGATTAGCGGGATTCGCGAAGCGATTATGCCGGTCTTGATTTTACTGCTCATCGGGATGTTGATTGGTGTATGGCAGATGTCTGGTACGGTGGCGACGATCCTCTCCATCGGTTTAGATACAATTTCAGCACAATGGTTCTTGCCGAGCGTCTTGCTCATCACGATGATTGTCTCGTCGTTCACGGGCAGTGCCTTCACGACGGTCGGTACGGTCGGGGTCGCCTTGTTCGGAATCGGGATGGCGCTTGGGATCTCTCCGGCGCTCGCAGCCGGGGCCATCGTCTCGGGTGCGCTCTTCGGTGACAAGATGAGCCCGCTGTCGGATACGACGAACTTTGCGCCGGCTGTGGCTGGTGTCAAACTGTTCGACCATATTCGTTTCATGTTGGGGACGACCGTACCGGCTATCTTGATTACATTTGTGTTATTCGCAATTCTTGGTCGGAACGGTCAAGCGGCCGATACGGCGCAAATCGCGGAAGCGCAGGCGGCACTTGCTGGACGATTCAACTTGTCTTGGTTGACGCTGCTCGCGCCGGTTCTCGTCGCGATGCTTGCGTTCCGCCGCATGCCGGTCTTGCCGACGATGCTCGTCGGGATGTTCGCCGGGGTGTTGACGGCTGGTTTCGTTCAAGGCAACTGGAACGTCACAAACTGGTTCGGTGTCATGCAGGCCGGGTTCAAGTCGGGCGTCGAGAACGAGACGATTGCATCTGTGCTCGATCGTGGCGGACTCGAGTCGATGCTCTGGTCGGTCAGTCTCGTCTTGATTGCGCTCGCGTTCGGTGGCTTGCTCCGTGAGCTCGGCGTATTCCAAGCGATTGTCGATGCGTTGCTCGAACGATTGAAATCACCAGGCAGCTCGGTGTTGTCGGTCGTCCTCAGCTCGATTGGCGTCAACTTGCTCGCGGGCGAACAGTACTTGTCAATCTTGCTCCCAGGTCAAGCGTTCAAGCAAGGGTTCATCGATCGCGGCATCGATCCCCGTTACTTGTCACGTGCCCTCGAAGACGGTGGGACGGTCATCAACCCGCTCATCCCATGGGGCGTGTCGGGTGCGTTCTTCGCCGCTACACTCGGGGTGCCGGTGCTTGAATACGCACCATTCGCTTTCTTCCTCTGGCTCAGCCCGATTTTCTCGATTATTCTCGGATACGTGAAGTTGGGAAAGCAGCGTGAGACGATGCGAATCGCATCTTAATCGAATCACTCAAAAAACCATCTAGGACAATTAAAGGTCCTGGATGGTTTTTGAGTGTCTCAAGTAAAAGAGCTCTCAAGTTCCCATAGCGCATCTCCGAACTGGTCGATGAGCGCCTGAGCCCTCGATTCGATGTTCGATGGCAAGTCAGCTCTTGAGAAATACTGCAAGTCCAGACTTTCTCCGTCGTTCATGGCTAACGCCCCTTGCACGCGCTTCGCATGGAAGAGGTTGATGACACTATGCGTTTCGTCTCCGTTCGGATACTTGAAGTAAAACTTCGGTCCCGAACAGACACCGACGAGTTCAAATTGATTCGTTTCAAGCCCTGTCTCTTCATTCAATTCACGAGCGGCCACTTCTTCTAACGTCTCATTCAACTCCATCGAGCCTCCGGGCAATCCCCAATCATTCGTATCGGACCGATGTTGGAACAACAGCTCCCCGTATTCGTTCAACACGAGGATGGTCGCCCCGACACTGATGAGCGGCCTGCTCCCCACTGTCTGTCTTAACTCTAGAAGATACCCCATCTTTCTTCGCCTCGCTTTCTCGTATGTCATACCATTCGATTCCGATCATGAATTCCCTTTGACTACGAAGGGCATTTTTTTGTGTCCGTGCGCTAACGTTTGAGAAAATAGGTGGAGGAGGGATGACGATGAAACGACTCGACCTATCATTTTATGAACAACCGACGATTGAATTGGCCCGATCGCTGCTTGGTAAGTATCTCGTCCACAATCATTTCGACGGTCAAATTGTCGGGAAAATCGTCGAGACGGAAGCGTACCTTGGTGCCATCGATCGAGCGGCCCATAGCTTCGGCGGCAGACGGACGAATCGGACCGAGGTCATGTTCGGGATGCCGGGACACGTCTATACGTATCAGATGCACACGCATACACTCTTGAACGTCGTGAGCGGTCCGGTCGGCACGCCGGAAGCCGTCCTCATCCGAGCCATCGAGCCGATTGAAGGACAGGCGGTTATCGACATGTATCGTCCTGGCATCAAACGGTTCGATCAGACGAACGGTCCTGGGAAACTGACGAAAGCGCTCGGGATCACGATGGACTTGTACGGGCATTCGCTCCAACATGAACCGCTCTATATCGTCGAAGGGGACGTCATTCCAGACATCGAGGCCGGTCCGCGCATCGGGATTCCGAACACGGGCGAAGCGCGTGACTATCCGTATCGCTTCTTCGAACGGACCAATCCGTACGTCTCCAAGTTTCGCTGAATGTTTATGGTCCGGTTAGTTGTGGAACACTCCCTATGTGCTTAAAAATAATGAGGGAGTGTTTCAATATGGCAAAAGTAGCAACGCTAATCACAGACATGTTTGAAGACGTAGAGTTCACGGGTCCACGCGACGCATTGGTGGAAGCGGGGCACGAAGTTGTCACGATTGAAAAGAAAGCTGGGAATACAGTCGAAGGCAAACAAGGGGAGTCGAAGGTCACAATCGACAAAGCCATCGACGACGTCTCACCAGAAGACTTTGACGCACTGCTCTTACCGGGCGGATTCTCACCTGATTTGTTGCGCGAAGATGACCGTTTCGTCCAGTTCGCGAAAGCGTTCATGGACGCGAAAAAGCCGGTGTTCGCCATTTGTCACGGACCACAGCTGTTGATTACGGCGAAGACGCTCGAAGGCCGCGATGCGACGGGCTACAAGTCGATTAAAGTCGACATGGAATACGCTGGAGCGAAGTATGCGGACAAAGAAGTCGTCGTCTGCCAAGAACAGCTCGTGACGAGCCGTCAACCGGACGACATCCCGGCGTTCAATCGCGAGATGCTCAATCTGATTAAATAATGTGCAGGCCACGGAATGTTTCCGTGGCTTTTTTTTGTGTCAGCGGGAATAGACAAACAAGGAGGAGATGTATGATGAAAAGAGCACGTTCACCTAGTTAAGTCGGTCGAAACGTTGTGTTGCTTGGTTGGATGCGTTGGTTCGATGCGCTCATCCCGGCCTACACGATTGAACGTCTGTTTTGGGAGTCGCGGACGATCACGATTCAAGAGGTTGTCTATCTCGAAATGATTTACGCCGTCCTCGTCGTGATGCTTGAAGTGCCGACGGGTGTCCTCGCCGACCGATTTGAGCGGCGGCGGCTGATGCAAATCGGGGTCGGGTTGGAATGTCTATCGTTTATCGTTCTACTGTTGTCGTTCTCGTTTGTCGGGTTTGCTGTCGCCATCGGCTTGTCAGGCATTGGAGCGGCGTTTCGAAGCGGGGCCGAGAATGCGTTGCTGTATGAGACGCTCGAACAGGACGGAAAGGCGGGAACGTTTGAACGTACAGTCGGTCGATTGAACGTCATCGGAATCGTCGCAGCCGTGCTCGCGGCCCTCAGTGGCAGTCTGTTGGCGACACGCTTCCCGTTTGAGCTGAATTACGTGCTGTCGATTGTCAGTTTGTTCATCGCGACGACATGCAGTCTCGGTCTGATTGAAACAAAGCGAGTCGTATCGGACGAACGGTTGATGTGGGCGGACATCGCGGCCGGTTTCCGCTTTATTCGGCAACATCGTCGCGTGTTTATCGTAACGTCGTTGTTTGTTGTGACCATTAGTGCGTTCAATTTTATCGATGAGTTCTGGCAGTTGTATGCGCGCGACGTCGCGCTTCCGCTTTATTGGTTCGGGATGCTATCAACGATTCTACTGCTCATCCAAATACCTGGACAGTTGGTCGCACCGGTGCTGTTACGTTTCGCCACGGCCGAGCGTTGGTTGCGCTGGATTGGCTGGGGCATCGGCATTGGCTTTGTCATCCTCGGTCTGTATCCAGGGCCGACCGGTCTCGTGATGATGGTCGGAATGGCCTGTCTCATCGGGATCGTTGAACCGCTCTATCTCGGGGCGTTGCACCACCGTGTCCCGTCCACGATTCGGGCGACGACGGAATCGTCCGTCTCGATGTTGCTGCATGGCGGCATCATCCTGTTCGGGCTCGTGTTTGCCGTCGGGGCAGGGGTAACGCTGTTCGCCGCCTTTTTGTTCATCGGGATTACCGTTTGTGTGCATCAAGCGATTGTCACGGTCAGAGCGTGGAAAGAGGATGCTTCCTGAAGCGTCCTCTTTTTTTACGTCTCAAGACCTAGGGCGGTTGAGAATAAATTTGTGTATGATAAGAAACAATACTGGAGTAGGAGATAAACAATGGAATGGTATGAATTATTTATTGGCTTTTTGTTAGGCGTCGTCGAAGGACTGACAGAGTTTGCTCCGGTATCGTCAACGGGACATATGATTCTCGTGGATGACCTGTGGCTCAACTCGAGCAGCTTCCTCGGTCAAGAGGTGGCGAACACATTTAAGATCGTAATTCAGCTCGGTTCGATTTTAGCGGTCATCGTCGTATTTCGAAATCGATTCAAAGAGTTGTTGAATCCGAAGGAGTTGCTCGCGATTCGCAGCAGCGGGCCGACAAAGAAACTGAACTTGCTGCATATCTTCATCGGTCTGCTCCCGGCAGGCGTGCTCGGGCTATTGTTTGAAGACTATATCGACGAGAACTTGTTCTCGATCAAGACCGTTTTAATCGGACTCGTCATCGGAGCATTCTTCATGATTGCCGCGGATTTGTTAGGCGTGAAGCGTCAAACGACAGCAACGCTCGATGAGATTTCGTATAAACAAGCGCTCGGTGTCGGCTTGATTCAATGTTTCTCGCTCTGGCCAGGTTTTTCACGCTCAGGGTCGACCATCTCGGGCGGTGTCCTCTTAGGGATGAGTCACCGGGCCGCGGCAGATTTTACATTCATCATGGCCGTACCAATCATGTTCGGTGCTAGTGCGCTGTCGCTCTACAGCAATTGGGAGTACTTTACGATGGCGACCCTACCGGTCTTCGTCGTCGGATTCATTAGCGCGTTCTTGTTCGCGCTCTTGTCGATTAAGTTCTTCTTGAAGTTGATCAACAAAGTGAAGTTGACGCCGTTCGCGATTTATCGCATCGTGTTGGCGGCTGTGATTTACTTCTTGTACTTCTAAGAAAAAAAGCGCATGTCAGCACATGCGCTTTGAAACCAATGATCCATCAAGTTCGTATAACCAAGTAGAGGTGAGAACATGGAACATATCGTTGTCGTATTGGGAACGTTGATTGGTCTTGGGACGGTCGGTACATTATTGTACGTGACACGACTTGCCTATGAATCATGAGAACGGATAGTGATAGAAGCGCTCACGTTGGAGTAACTCCATGACGTGGGCGTTTTCTGCGTTGTCGATGGCGCGTAACAGGCCTTCCGTCTGTGAACGGTGGGCGAGCAACGCTTCACGCTTCGCCGTGCTCTCTTGACCGACTTCGATGACGACGTGCGGTTTTCCGAGTTCGGCGTCGGTGCGATGGTCGAACGCGACTCCTAAAAATTCAGGACGCTTCGAGGCATCGATGTCTTGCAACGCTCGGACGACCGCACGTGCCGTCGCCTCGTGATCAGGGTGGACGGCGTAACCCGGATAGAAGGAGATAACGCGTGCCGGCTGTACTTCCTCGATTAAGGCGCTGAAACGTGCCGCCAGTTCCGCTTCGTCTTCGAATTCGACGGTTTTGTCGCGAAGTCCCCACATGCGGAGGTCATCGATGCCCATGACGGCACACGCTTCCTCGAGTTCATGTTTACGAATTTTCGGCAACTCTTCACGCGTCGTGAAAATCGGCGAACCCATATTGCGGCCCATCTCACCGAGCGTCAGGCAGACGTACGTGACCGGGAATCCGTGTTTATGGTGTTGGATAATCGTCCCGGCCGAGCTGAACGCTTCATCATCGGGATGCGGAAAAATAACGAGTAATGGTCCATTCATTGGCTTTCCACCTCCGAGGCTCCTTGTGGGAGCGGTTTGATGTCTAAGTGTAAGGCACAGGCGAGACGTCCGAGACGGTCATGCCCGGCGAGCAGGAGCTGGTCTCCGTGCTGTTCGTAGTCGGTCAAACCTTCGACGTAAAGCCAACCGTGATCGAGTTTTAAGCCGACCCGGTATGGTCCATCGCCCTTGATTTGGCCGATGCTATATTCGATGACGACGTTGCGGATAAACATACCGGCGTTATGAAAATCAGGCTCGTTATGCGTCGCATACGCCCCGTTCGTCGTCTCGACATGGACATAGAGCGGCATGGATACATGCGCGTCCAAATAAGTCTGGATGGTTGTAGGTTGAATTGATTTCACGCGGTTCCCTCCAATGGAAACGATGACCCGAGACATGCGTCCCGGGCCACCCGTTATGATTGTGTTGCTAGTTTTTTGCGGTAACCGGTATGGTTCGTTGGCCCAACGTATTGGTTGAGGCGGAACGAATGACGGACCGCTTCCGTGATGAACTCTTTTCCGATTTCGATGGCTTCATCGACCGAGTGACCGTTCGCGAGTGACGCCGCGATAGCTGACGAGAATGTGCAGCCGCCGCCGTGTGTGAAGGCCGGGTCGATTTTTTCGCTCTCGAGGAGGCGATACTCGTTGCCGTCGTAAAGCACGTCAAATGCTGTCTCAAAGCTGAGCTTGCCACCGACTTTGACGATGACGATTTCAGCGCCGAGTTCATGGATCAAGCGAGCAGCCTCTTTGATTTCTTCCATCGTTGAAGGTGTCTTATCGAGGCCAGCGAGCATACGCGCCTCGAACAAGTTTGGTGTGATGATTTTAGCGACCGGCACGAGGTGCTTGCGCATCGCGACCGCGACGTCCGGGTTGAGAATCTCGTCGGCACCTTTACATGCCATGACTGGGTCGACGACCGCGTTTTGGATGCCGTACTCTTTAATTTTACGGGCAGCGAGTTCGATAATCTCTGGAGTCGGGAGCATACCTGTCTTGACAGCATCGACACCAATCCCAGCGAGGACCGTATCAATCTGTTTCTCGATCAATGTCGTGTCGATCGGGAACACTTCGTGATGCCAAGCGTTATGTGGGTCTTGAGCCACGATGACCGTGAGGGCGGTCATGCCGTAAACACCGAGCTCTTCCATCGTTTTCAAGTCAGCTTGGATGCCTGCACCGCCACTCGTATCCGAGCCAGCGATTGTTAAAGCTTTTTTCATCGTCATAGTCGTTCAATCCCCTTTGTCTGTTTGGATAGTTTCACTATAACGACTTTTTGACGTTACGACAAATCCCTTGATTAGAAAGTGACGGACCAACTTTCCAAAAAACGAGAGGAGGATTTCAATCATATTTGGGGAATAGTAATGAATAGGGTGTAGACCACTTTTAATTGAGTAGGAGGAAAATCGCATGTTAGTGCACAGCTTATGCATTCCGAAAAAAGATGTCGTCACCATCAGTGAAACGGCGACATTACGGGAAGCGCTCGACACGCTCGAGAAAACGGGGTATCGCTGCGTACCTGTCCTAGATGAGACGGGAACGTTTTTCCGCGGTAACATTTATAAAATGCACATTTATCGTCACGGCATGAACGAGGGGAGCCTAGACGATAATGTCTTGACGCTCATCAAAAATACGCAAAAATATGTCCACGAGTCGGACGGGTTCTTCAAAGTGTTCTTCTCCATCAAAGAACTGCCGTACATCGCGGTGTTGAAAGACGAGAGCAACGAGTTTTACGGCATCTTGCCGCACGGGAAGATGCTCGGGATGCTCGAAGAAGCGTGGAGCCGTGATACGGGGAGTTACGTCGTCACGATCGCACTCAGCGAACAAGCCGGAGCGCTTGAGAAGATCACGAAAATCGTCAGCAAGTACTCGTCCATCGCGAGCTTGATGACACTCGACGCGAAGAGCAAAGTGCTTCGCCGCGTGTTGATCACGTTACCACCGGACGTCGAGGAGCCGACGAAAGATAAGATTGTCGCGAAACTCGAACAAAAAGGGTTCCGTGTCGTCGAAGTCGAGAATTTAAACAACTGAGACAAGACCTCCTTCACGCGAAGGAGGTCTTGTTCA
>NZ_JNAA01000020.1:0-1456 GCF_000696055.1 Exiguobacterium sp. AB2 | reverse complement strand
AAACTGTACCCTGAGTAGTAGACACTAAAAAAAGTCTACTGCTCAGGGTTTTTGTGTACACTGGACTAAATCATATTGGGAGTGAATTCGAGTGTCGAAGAAGATATTTACGTCAAAAGAAATAGATGCGCTAGCCGCAAATCCTTACGTTAAATCTGTGAGCCCGAAAGGGATCACGTATACCGATGAGTTCAAGGAACTTTTTATAGCACAGACGTTGGAAGGAAAGTTCCCTGTGGAAATCTTCCGGGGATGTGGATTCGATGTGGAGGTACTCGGTGAACGGCGTATGAGTTCTTGTAAAAATCGTTGGACACGAGCTTACCGAAAAGATGGGGTAATGGGGCTGCGCGATACACGATCAAGTAATTCAGGACGTTGGAGAGATAAAGAGCTGTCGACAGAAGAACGGTACGCGAAGCTCGAGGCCGAAAACAAACTGTTGAAAGCAGAGGTCGAACTATTAAAGGAGATCCGCCTGGCGGAAGGGAGAGGAAAGCTGGACTTAACGCATCGCAAAAGTATGAGCTGATTCAAGGTGTCATCATCAAGCACAAAATGAAGGGGATGGTCAGCCATCTCTGCCAGGTGGCCGGGGTGTCACGTCAGGGATACCACGCCTATTTCTCGAAACGGAGGAGACAGATCAGACAGGAGCGCGAATCGAAAGACGTGGCTCTTCGTGACCTCGTTCTGAAGGCGTTCCACTTCAAGAAGCGCAAGAAGGGTGCTAGGCAGATCAAGATGGTGCTGTCTGGTCATTTCGGTGTGACGATGAACCTGAAGTGTATCCGACGTATCATGCGGAAATACAAAATCGTGTGTCCAATCCGCAAGGCGAAGCCATACAAACGGCTCATTAAGGCGACGGCCGAGCACCGGGTGGTGCCGAATCGCCTCAAACGCGAATTCAAACAGGGCACTCCCTACAAGGTGCTTCTCACCGATATCACCTACATATTTTACGGGAACGGTAAGCGAGCCTATCTTTCGACCATCGTGGACGGTTCGACCAATGAGGTACTGGCGCATCAACTCTCTGAGAACATCAATCTCGACATTGTATTGGATACGTTGAAGCGTTTACGGAAGAACCGGAGGATTCGCTTGGACAAGGACGCATTCATCCATTCAGATCAAGGAGGGCACTACACGAGCCCGACCTATCAGAAAGAGGTGAAGCGTATGAAGCTAGGTCAATCCATGTCCCGACGGGGCAACTGTTGGGATAACGCTGTCCAGGAATCATTCTTTGGACATTTCAAGGATATCGTCGAGTTAAAGGCCTGTACCACGTTCGATTCACTACAGCGTGAAATCCGAAAAACCATTAACTATTACAACCATCATCGTTATCAATGGAACATGAAAAAGATGACTCCCGTACAGTACAGGAATCATCTCCTTGAATCAGCATAAGTTTTTTTATTAATGTCCTTTACAAGGGGTACAGATT